>JBOGIE010000461.1:0-1610 GCA_050742435.1 Acidimicrobiales bacterium
AGGACCCGAAGGTGATGGGAGACGAGGTTGGCCGCCCGTTCGCTGATCCAGCTCAGGTCGCACACGCACAGCTCCTCGGCGCCCAGCAGGGCGGTGGCCAGCATCAGGCGGGTGGGATCGGCCAGGCCTCGGGCCCGACCGGCCAGACGAGTGGCGGCGTCGGTGCTCAGACGCTGGCGGCGCAAGGCTTCGGCCTGAGGCAGATCGAGACAGAGAAGGTCACAGCGTTCGTCGGTCACTGTGAACATTCTAACAAGCGTTGCTTCGTTGCCGTTGGGTCACACGAGCCGGGATCCGGCGTCCTTGTGGTCGGCGGTCTCACACTGAATGGTCGAATGGACGACGTTGTATTCGTCGCGCAGGAGGTCACCGACGGAGTCGAGCACCCCGTGGGCATCGGCGCCGTCGGCGATGACGACGTGGCAGGAGGCGGCCTCGATCCCCGACGTCAGCGTCCACAGGTGCAGTTCGTGGACCCCGCCGACACCGGGCAACGCGCCCAGGCGCCGCTCCACCTCGGCCACGTCGACCTCGGGCGGGGCGATCTCCATGATGATGCGCACGGCCTGGGCGCACAGCCGCCCCGTGCGGGGGAGGATGAACACGCCGATGGCGGCGGCAATCAGGGGATCGGCGTAGGTCCAGCCGGTGACGGCGACGACGGCACCGGCCACGATCACCCCCACCGAGCCGGCCATGTCGGAGACCACCTCGAGGTAGGCGCCCTTGACATTGAGGCTGTCCTTCGAGCCGGCCCGCAGCAGGCGGAAGCTGACCACGTTGACGGCCAGTCCGACGGCGGCCACGGCCAGCACCGCGATCCCGGCCACCTCCGGCGGCTCGGAGAACCGGTGCCAGGCCTCGAAGAGGATGTAGCCGGCCACCCCGAACAGCAACACGCCGTTGGCCAGGGCGGCGAGGACCTCGAGACGGTAGGTGCCCCAGGTCCGCTGCGACGACGTCGGCCGCGATGCCAGATGCACCGCGGCCAGGGCCATGCCCAGGCCCAGGACGTCGGTGCCCATGTGGGCCGCATCTGACAGCAGGGCCAGTGATCCGGTGATCAGCCCCCCGACGACCTCGGCCACCATGTAGGCCAAGGTGAGGGCAAATGCCGCCTGGAGCGGGCCCTTGTGGCGGCCCCCGGCCGAGGCCAGACCGAGCCCGTGGTCGCCGCTCACCGCACGGCTCCCGCCAGCACCGCTCCGGCCGCTCGGGTCATTGGCCGGCGTGGCGAAGGTGCTCGGCCGAAAGGTCGAGCAGGATGCGGACGTGGGCGTCGTCCAGGCTGTAGTAGATCATCCGGCCGTCACGGCGGTTGCGGACGATGCCGGCGGTGCGCAGCAGCCGCAGGGCATGGGACACCGACGTCTCGGGCGCCTCGACGGTGGCGGCGAGGTCGCACACGCACAGCTCTCCCACCTCGAGGAGGGCATAGAGGATGCGGACCCGAGTGGCGTCGCCCAGCAGCCGGAACAGGTCCGAGAGCCGATGGGCCTCCTCGGAGGGCAGCAGACGCTCGCGTGCGGCCCCAACCCGCTCGGGATCGACGGCGCGCACGGCGCAGGCATCGAGGCCCACCACCTTCTTGTCCACAACGGTCTCCCTTA
>JBOGIE010000462.1:0-1598 GCA_050742435.1 Acidimicrobiales bacterium
CGATGATCTTGCCCAGCTGGGCGTAGTACTCGTTGAAGGTGGAGGTGGTGACGGTGGTGGACATGCCCCCGGGCACGATGGTGGAGGGGTGGGGGAACTTGCCGAACATCAGCTGGCACATGATGCGTCCCACCCGGGTCCACTCCAGGGCCTCGAGGTAGATCTTCCCGGTGAGGGGGTTGAGGGCGTCCATGATGTCTTTGATGGTGGTGTAGCCGTGGATGTCGCCGTGGGGGGCCAGGGTCTTCTCGGCCCGGGTCACCAGCTCGGGGTTGGTCACCGACACCAGGGCGGTGGAGTAGTCGGGGCCGGCCAGCAGCCCCAGGTGCAGGGGGCGGTCGTAGAACATCTCGCCCACCTCGCCCAGGTTGCGCACCTCCACGCCCAACGGCGGCGGGCACACCCCGAAGGCCTGCTCGATGTTGAGGGCCGAGCAGGAGGCGTGCACCCCACCGCACACCCCGCAGGCCCGGGAGGAGATGTCGATGGCGTCGCGGGGGTCGCGGCCCTCGAGGATGACCTCATAGCCCCGGAACAGCATGGCCCGGGCGTGGGCGTCGACGGCCCGGCGGTTCTCCAGGTCCAGCACCGTGTGCACGGCCAGGGCCCCGGCCACCCGGGTCATGGGGTCGATGTTCCAGTCCCGCAGGCGGGGCGGGGCGGCCAGCTGGGCCCCCGGGCCCTGCTGGCGCCGCACGTAGCCCTTGGGCTCGGCCACGGTCACCGAATAGGGGTCGGCGACCCCTGCCTTCAGCCGGGCCTTGCCTCCATCGTCAAACTCGATCGGCAAGTTCTTGAAACACATGGGCACCCCTCTTGTGCACGCCGCCGGACCGATACAGTTTTTCGCGTATCTACTGTATAAACCCTACCTGGCCCTGTTCGGCGGTTGCAACAGGTTCTACGCTGAGGGCAGATCACTTCGACGGAAGTCACCTCCATGACCACACCACCCAGCGCCGTGGCGGCGCCGCGCCGGACCCGCTCGTGAGCCGGCCGGTCGGGCGTCCCCAGATGCGGGAACTGGTCCAGCGCCAGGCCCGGGCCCTCGGCGACCCGACCCGCTACGAGATCTTCCGCTACGTCGCCGAGGCCGCCGCCCCGGTGAGGGTGGCCGCCCTGGCCGAGCACTTCGGTTTCAACCACAACGCCATCCGCCAGCACCTGGCCAAGCTCACCGAGGCCGGGCTCCTCACCGAGGAGTTCGCCACCCCCACCACCACCGGCCGTCCCCCGCTGCAGTACCGGGTGGCCCTCGGTGCGCAGGGGAGCTGGGGCTCCCCCGGCCCCTACGAGCTCCTGTCGCTGCTGCTGGTCGAGGTGGCGCAGGGACGGGCGCCGGCCGAAGTGGGCGCCGAGTACGGGCGGCGCCTGGCCGCCGACGCCGGGCCGGGGCAGGGCGCCGTCGACGTCCTGCACGCCGAGATGGCCCGGCGGGGCTTCGAGCCCCGTCCCCAGAGCCGGGGCGAGTTGCTGGAGTTCGTCCTCGAACGCTGCCCGTTCGAGGCAGCCGCCTCCGCCGCGCCCACCATCGTGTGCGAGATCCATCGCGGGCTGGCCGAGGGGGTGCTCGACGGCATGGACTCCGACAAGCGGGT
>JBOGIE010000463.1:0-1597 GCA_050742435.1 Acidimicrobiales bacterium
CTTGGCCCCGGGGACGTGGGCCGCCTCGTACTCCTCGGGCTGGCGGACGTCGACCAGGGGCACGGGGCCGTCGGCGCGGGCGGCAGCCAGCTTGTCGATGCTGATCTCGGGGGCGCTCATGGGTGGGATCTCCTGTGACGGCTGGGGTCGTGGGGCCGGTCGAGGCCGGTCAGGGCGGGTCGGCAGAGGGCAGGGGTCGAAGGTAGCGAAGATCGGCCCCGGTCACCGGTCCGATGGCGGCCCCGGCCACCGCGCTGGACATCACGACCAGCCGGGCCCGGGCCCGGGCGCAGGTACGGCCGCCGGCATCGGTCACCGAGGCCCGGGCCGTGACCGCGGTGTCGGTGCGGTCGTGCACCGAGGCCTCGACCCGGTACGGCTCGTCGATGCGGACCGGGCGGTCGAAGGTCGTGGCCGTGGACTGCACCACCGCGAACCGCTCGGCCAGGGCGATGGCCGCCCACGCCATGGCCTCGTCGAGGATGGCCAGCAGGACGCCCCCGTGGACGTGGTGGGGGGCGCCGGAGTGCTCGGCGCCGAGCCGGAACTCGGCCGTGACCACCTCGGCCTCCTCGTCGTGGAAGAACGGGATGCGCAGGCCGTGGGGGTTGGCCGGTTCGCAGACGTAGCAGTTCGACTCGAACCCCCACGCCGCGTTGGTGAGGGGCTTCACGGCCATCTCGGCCACGTTATTCGAGGAAGTCGAGAACGAGGGCCCGGTGGTCGGACAGGGGCAGCTCGGGCGCCGACGCCTCCCGGACGACCGGCAGGAGCCCGTGGCCCAGGGCGTGGTCGATCTGCAGCGAGGGGCTCGACCCCGGGAAGGTCTTGACCCTGGCCAGCGCCCGCCAGCCGGTGGCCAGGGCCGGCAGCCGGCCGGGGATGTTGAGGTCTCCCAGCAGGACGCAGGGCAGCCCGAGGGCGGCCAGGGTACGGGTGACCCGGCGGAGCTGGACGACGTTCCACCCGGGGACGAAGGAAAGGTGGGTGGTGGCCACCGCCACCGGCCCGCCCGGTGCCTCCACCTCGGCGGCCAGGGCCACCCGGGGCTCGTCGGGGAGGAGGATGAACCGGCCTCGGCCACCGGGCACGGCCACCGGGGCACGGACCTTGGCCGCCCGCAGGCGGACCACGTGCCAGGCGCGGACGGGCAGCTTGGAGACGAGGCCCACGCCGTAGCCGGCCTCGGTGGAGGCCGGGCCGCCTCCGCCGGCCGAGCCGCCGGGCCGGGAATCGTCGTCGGCCGCCGCCCGCCACGTGGCTCCCGGCTCGCCGACCAGCGCCGGCTCGAACCGCCAGTCGTCGGCGCCCACGCCCTCGGCCACGGCCTCGGTCTGGTCGACGCAACCGGAGCGGGCCTGGTTCCGGTCGATCTCCTGGAGAGCCAGGACGTCGGCCTCCAGGGACGCGCAGGCGGCCACCAGGCGCTCGGTCGAGACCTGGCCGTCGGCGAGGGACCGCCCGTGGAGGACGTTGAAGGAGGCGAGCCGCAGTCTCAGCCGCCGTAGTTCATTCTGGTGTCCTCCATGCGGAGGACGGGCGTGTCCTCGGGCTTCTGGAAGCCGGCGTCGACCACCTCGCCCAGGAAGAGGGTGTG
>JBOGIE010000464.1:0-1596 GCA_050742435.1 Acidimicrobiales bacterium
AGGGTGGTGACGTACTCCCCCGTGGCGATGCGCTCCCGCACGTCCGGCGGGCCGTGGGCCTCGATCACCGCCGCCCCGCAGTAGTGCATCATCACCACCATGGCGGTGGAGCCGCAGTGCTCGGCCAGGGCCTGGACCACGGCGGTGGCGGCCCGCTGGCCCTCGCCCTGGCCCCCCACCTCCTTGGCGCTGACCAGGCCCAGGAGACCGGCGGCGGCCAGGGCGTCGAGGGCGGGCCGCGGATAGGCACCGGTGCGGTCGACCTCGGCCGCGGCAGGCGCCACCACCTCGGTCAGGACGGGAGCGAGGGCGGACAGGTACGGGGGCACGGCCGCTGGCGCGGACGACATGGCAGGTGTTCCTCCTGGGTCTGGGGTGCGGGAGAGGTGCTGCTCTCGACCGCCCGGCAGGAGGCTGGCTGGGGCTAGCCCGACCGGCGCTGGGCGGTCCGGACGTCCGCCCGACCGGGCGAACTGGTTCGGCGCGCTCAGCGACGTGGCATTGACTGACCTTCCTGTGGCGAGGGATTGACGATTGCGGCATGTTCCCACAACAGGCAAACAAAGTCCCCGCTCTGGGTGCCTATAGATGTATATTGTATCTATCCGGTTTCCACGTACCAGTCGGGACGACGTGAGATGACATCCTCAGCGCCGAAGTCACAGCCGCTGCGCGTCCTGTATTGGCGCAGCGAGATCCTGAGGGTCGTCTACTGGCTCTACGGGGAAGGCCTCGGTGACCTGGTCGACCTCGACCTCATCCGCCAGTACCTGGGCGTCGACGCCCACGAGAACCTGTCCACCTACCTGGACCTGCTGGTCCAGGACGGTTCCCTGGTGCGGGACGGCGACTGGTACGCGCTGTCGGCCCGGGCCATGGCCGAGGGCGAGGCCCAGCTGGCCACCGCCTTCACCGACCTCGTCCGCCCGGTGAGCAACGGGTGCGACGACGAGTGCTGGTGCCAGACGTCCCCGGCCGAGGCCGAGGCGTGCGCCCGCACCCGCGCCCGGCAGCTACCGGTCCGAGACCCCGAACCCCGAGACCACGAGGCAGGAAAGGCCCCCGCATGAGCGCCACATCCGACACCAACGGCACGCTGCCCCGGCACTACCTGAAGCCATGCCTCCTCCTCCTGCTGGCCGAAGGCCCGTCGCACGGCTACGAGCTCCTCGAGCAGGTGCGGCGCATGGGCATCAAGGGCGCCGAGCCCGGCGGCCTCTACCGCTACCTGCGGGCCATGGAGAAGGAGGAGATGGTCTCCTCGTGGTGGGAGCCATCGCAGGCCGGCCCGGCCCGGCGCACCTACGTCCTCACCGAGCACGGCCGCAAGGGCCTCAACGAGTCGGTCCAGAGCCTGCGCGACGTCCGGGAGATCCTGGTCAGCCTGCTCGACCGCTACGACAGCCTTTCCAAGGGCGCAACCGCCGCCACCCGCTGAAACAACCTTCCCCCAGGTGAGAGACTTGGGGCGACTCAACTTTCTTGGAGGTACGAGATGTGTCTCGGGATTCCCGGACAGGTCGTGGAGATCATCGACCCAGCCGAGCACCGGGCCACCGTCGAGGTCGACGGTGTACGCCGTGAGGTCAACGTCGG
>JBOGIE010000465.1:0-1594 GCA_050742435.1 Acidimicrobiales bacterium
CCGCCGCCATCCACAAGATCGAGCGCAACGGGATGGTGCCCACCATCACCACGCTGCTGAAGCTGGCCGACGCCTTCGACCGCCCGGTCGCCCACTTCGTCGACGAGGAGGCGGAGGGGGCCGGCCCCGTGGCCTTCACCCCGGCCCCGGCCCGGGGGCCGGTCTACGGCCTGCCGCCCGGGGTCGAGGGCCAGGGCATCTCGGGCTCCTACGCCCGCTTCTTCCTGGACGGGGCGGTCACCACCGTGGCGCCCGGCGCGGGGAGCGCCCCGGGGCCGGCCGCCCATCCCGGTGAGGAGCTGGTCTTCGTCCTGGAGGGCACGCTGGACTTCGAGGTCGACGGCGACCATTACGCCGTGGGCCCGGGCGACACCCTCCACTTCCGCACCGACCGCCCCCACCGATGGGAGAACGCCGGCTCCTCGCCCGTCCGCGCCCTCTGGATCCGCCTCCGCCCGCTGTAGTTCAGGCGCGCAGGGGGACAGTGAGCCGGCCGTGCATGACGAAGCGCGACCGCATGTCCCGGGGCAGGGCGGCCACCATCTCCTGGAGGGCGGCCCGGGCCCGGGCCTCGGGCGCCACCTCGGCCAGCAGCAGCGAGGACCCCGTCGGGGCGGCCACCTCGGCCGCCTCGGCCCGGTGGCCGAGCCGGGCCAGGGCCAGGGCCTGGTACTTGGCCGACCCGCGCCCCCGGGCCAGCTCGAGGAGGTGCTCGGCCCTCGCCGGCTCCAGCCGGCTGGCCACCTCCAGGTGGCGGAGCTCGCCCCGCCACAGGAACGGCATCCACGTGCCCAGGAGGGGCTCGGCCTCGGCCACCCGGGCCGCGGCCCCGGCCGGGTCGCCCCTGAGCAGCCGGCACTCCGCCGCGGCCAGCAGGGCGTGCAGCTCCTGCTCGGTCTGCAGCGAGCCGCCGGCCACCTCCCGTGACTGCTCGATGGCGGTGAGGGCCAGCTCCTCGGCCCGGCCCACGTCGCCCAGCTCCCGCCACACCCACGACAGGGTGGTGGCGGTGCGAGCCCGGTAGAACCGGACGTCGTAGCGGTCGAGCAGCACCCGCTTGCGTTCGAGGACCCGCAGGGCGCCGACCAGGTCGCCCAGGTTGGCCCGGGCCAGCCCGGCGAAGAAGAGGGTGCGCAGGAGGGCCCGGAACGAGCCCGTCTCCTGGCACTGGGCCATGGCGCGGGTCAGGACGTCGCGCGCCTCGCCGAAGCGGTCGCCGTGCTCGAGGAGGGCGCCCAGGCAGCTCAGGGCCGACGCCACCGTGGCCGGCTCGGCCCCGTCGACCAGAGCCTCGTCGTAGGCGGCCGAGGCACCGGGCAGGTCGCCGGCCCAGTGCCGGACCCGGCCCACCAGGACCAGGGCGCTGGGCCGGGCGCCGGGCGCGGCGGCCGCCGCCTCGGCCAGGGCGGTGGCCTGGGCGGCCAGGTCCACGGCGGTGTCGACGTCGCGGCCGTAGTAGGCGGTCCAGCCCAGCCGCTCCAGGGCCAGGGCCTCCAGCCGGCCGTCGCCCAGCTCCCGGGCGATGGCCAGGGCCCGCTGGTGGTCGGACCGGGCCCCGGCGTAGTCGCCCAGCTCCTCGCGCACCTGGCCCCGG
>JBOGIE010000466.1:0-1593 GCA_050742435.1 Acidimicrobiales bacterium
TCGTCCGCCGCCCTGTCGTCGAACCTGGCCATCGCCGCCGCCCTGCGGGAGGGGCTCGACAAGGCCGGCCTGCCCACCGACGCCCTGGTCCTCGTCGACGACGTCCGCCACGAGGCGGCGGTGGAGTTCATGCGCCTGCGGGAGTACATCGACTGCCTGATCCCCCGGGGCGGGCCGTCGCTCATCAAGGCCATCCTCGACAACGCCACCGTGCCCTACGTCATCGACGGCGACGGCAACTGCCACGTGTACGTCGACGCCGCCGCCGACCTCGACCAGGCCCTCGCCATCGTGGTCAACGCCAAGACCCAGCGGCCCTCGGTCTGCAACGCCGCCGAGTCGCTGGTCGTCCACGCGTCGGTGGCCGGGGCGTTCCTCCCCCGGGCCGCGGCCGCCCTGGCCGGCGTCGAACTGGTGGGCGACGACCGGTCGCGGGAGCTCGTGCCCTCCATCGCCCCGGCGAGCGAGGACGACTTCGGCACCGAGTTCCTCGACCTCAAGATGTCGGTGGCCGTAGTCGACTCGCTCGACGCCGCCATCGACCACGTCAACCGCTACGGCACCGGCCACACCGAGGCCATCTGCACCACCGACCTCGGTGCCGCCCGCCGCTTCACCCGCGAGGTCGACGCCGCCGCCGTCATCGTCAACGCCTCCACCCGCTTCACCGACGGTGAGCAGTTCGGGTTCGGTGCCGAGATCGGCATCAGCACCCAGAAGCTGCACGCCCGGGGCCCCATGGGCCTGCGGGAGCTGACCACGCTGAAGTACGTGGTGACCGGCGACGGGCAGGTGCGTGGCTGACCGCTTTGCGTCGATAGCTGCCGTCCGGGAGGGGCTGGCCGGTGCCGACTACCTGGCCGACGACGCCACCGCCAGCGTGGTGTACCTGGCCGACCGGCTCGACAAGCCGGTCCTGGTCGAGGGGCCGGCAGGCACGGGCAAGACCGAGCTGGCCAAGGCGGTCGCCCGCTGGGCCGGCAGCCGCCTGATCCGGCTGCAGTGCTACGAGGGGCTGGACGAGTCCAAGGCCCTGTACGAGTGGAACTACCGCAAGCAGCTCCTGCGCATCCAGGCCGGGGAGGGCGCCGACGCCTCGTGGGCCGAGCTGGAGGACGACATCTTCACCGAGGAGTTCCTCCTCTCCCGGCCCCTGCTGGAGGCCATCCGGGCCGATGAGCCGGTCGTCCTGCTCATCGACGAGGTCGACCGGGTCGAGGTGGAGACCGAGGCCCTGCTGCTCGAGGTGCTGTCCGACTGGCAGGTGTCCGTGCCCGAGATGGGGACGGTGGCCGCCTCCCGCATCCCGCTCGTGTTCCTCACGTCCAACGGCACCCGTGACCTCTCCGAGGCGCTGAAGCGGCGGTGCCTGTACCTGCACCTGGACTACCCGACCGTGGAGCGGGAGCGGGAGATCGTGCTGGCCCGGGTGCCCGAGCTCCCGTCGCACCTGGCCGGCGAGGTGGCCAGGGTGGTGCGCAGCCTGCGCCTGCTCGATCTGCAGAAGCCGCCCTCGGTCTCCGAGACGATCGACTGGGCCCGCACGCTGGTGATCCTCGGCGTGTCCGAGCTCGACGCCGGCGTCACCGAGTC
>JBOGIE010000467.1:0-1575 GCA_050742435.1 Acidimicrobiales bacterium
CATGCGGCCAACCGGGCGGAAGCCATCGTGCGGGCGCGGGAGGCAGGTCTGGGCCGCCGGGAGGCACCCCGCTAGGGGACAGGCGCGTGCCAGGATGACCGGATCGGCATCACCGGCACCCACATGCTCCTGTATACGTCCGAGCCCGAGGCGGTCCGCGCCATCTTCCGCGACGTGTTCGGCTGGGACCACGTGGACGCCGGCGAGGGCTGGCTCATCTTCGCCCTCCCGCCAGCCGAGCTCGGGATCCATCCGGGTGAGGGACCGACGTTCGAGAGCGGGGTCCGCCACCAGCTGTCCCTGATGTGCGACGACATCGGCGCCACCGTCGCCGAGCTGCGGGCCAAGGGCCTGGAGATTCCCGGCGAACCGCAGGACGAGGGTTACGGCATCTTCACCACCATCGTCCTGCCCGGTGGGCTCGACGTCATGCTGTACGAGCCGCGCCACCCCACGGCGATCTGAGTCGGTAGCGGTACCAGCCGTACACGTACCCGAGGGCGGCGCTGTAGCTGGTGAGAGCCCGCAGGGGCTTCCACCCTGGTCGCCACGACCCCTCGTTGTGGGAGTAGGGGAGCAGGGCGTGCGGAGCGAGAAAGGCGGTTCGTGCCACGAGGTAGGCGGCGGCGTGCGCAGGGGTGTTCAGGTACCGGCCCGCGGCCCGCTGTGGATGGCGCTGCACGTCCTGGGCGTAGCCCATCCCGTAGCAGAAGTGCCTTCCGAGGAGGTGCCCGAGCGAGGCCGGCGCGGGATGGAACGCCCAGGTCCCCGGGGCGAGCACCGGTCGAGCGGGGGGTTCGACTCGGTCAGCCCGGCGACCACCGGGTGCTCGATCCGCGGCACCTGGCGGGCGACCATGCGCTGGACCGGAGAGGAGCCGTCGGGCAGGAGCTTCGCCGCTCCCACCACGCCGATGGACGGATCGGCGTACGGCTCCAGCAGGTGCTCGATGGTGTTGTCGTCGCCGAGGACGGCGTCGGGCCCGACCGGAGATGGCGCCGTGGATCATCGGCTCGACCCTCGGCAACCCGAACCACCTCGGCGCCCTGCTGGCCATACTCCTGCCACTGGCTGCGGTCCTGGCCGTGGTCGGCCGCGGCCGGGAGCGGAGGCTGCTCCTGGCCGGGGTCGCCCTGGCCGTCGTCGAGCTGGGGGTCACCGCCAGCCGCGGGGCGTCCGGGCGACCTGGCCAGGACGGGGCCGGGCACCACCCTCGACCTGCGGGTCGAGGTGTGGTCGACCGCCTGGCGTATCGCCGGCGACCACCCCGTGCTGGGTGTCGGGCCCGACGTCTTTCCTCTCGTGCCCCCCGCCTACATGAGCGAGCGGTTCATGCTGCTCTACGGGCCGTTCACCATCGCCAACGGCGCCCACAACGTCGTCCTGAACACCCTGGCCAACCTGGGGGTGGGCGGGCTGGTCGCCTTCCTCGCTCTCCTGGGGACGGCGGGTGTCTCGGTGAAACGGGCGTGGGAACGGCTCGACGACCGCTCCCGACTGCTGGCCGCAGGGCTCTCGGCCGCCCTGGTGGCCTACCTCGTCCAGGCCTGCCTCAACACCCAGACCGTCTCTCTC
>JBOGIE010000468.1:0-1560 GCA_050742435.1 Acidimicrobiales bacterium
CCGGCCGCCGATGCCCACGCAACCCGCGGCCACCGTCCCCGTCATGCCGCCCGCCGTCGTCGTGCCCCGGCTCGCCCCGACGACGACCGCGGCCCCGGCGCCGACCTCCACCACGGTGGTGTCGCCCCCGGGCTGAACCGCCCGCCATACGGAGGCGAGCTGCGTTAGGTTCGGTCATGGTGAACGGCCCTCGATGACCGGGCTCTACCTCTTCGCCGCGGCTGCCGGAGTGCCCCTCGTCCTCTGGTTCATCCTCGGCGGAAGCGAGGACGGCGCTGGGCCCGACGACGGGATCGCCGGTGTCATGTTCCGGCGCCTGCCGCTCAACACCATCGCTTTCGTCGCCGCCGCCTTCGGGGTCTGCGGCCTGGTGCTCACCGCCGTGGGCACCCGCAGCGCGACGACGTTCACCTCGGCGGTCATCGCCGGGGCGGTGGCCGGCGTCGTCAACGCCGCCCTGTTCTCCTACCTGCGCCGGTCGGAGTCGACGACCGAGGTCACCGACGCCGAGCTCACCGGCAAGATCGGCCGGGTGGTGCTCCCCCTGACCGGCGACCGGCGCGGGCGGATCACCCTCACCGTGGGCGACCAGCAGATCCAGCTCTCGGCCCTCGCCCTCCCCGACGCGCCGGACGAGCTCGCCATCGGCGACACGGTCCTGGTGGTCGACGTGCACAACGGCGTCGCCCGCGTCGCACCCCTCGACCCGGAGCTCAACTGACCATCACCCAGACCCAAGGAGTCGACTCATGACCGGACTCATCCTCGGCGCGGTGCTGGCGGCCGTCGTCCTGGCCATCCTCGTCACCGTCCGCAGCCTCATCATCATCTGCCCGCCCAACCGGGTGGCGGTGATCTCCGGGCGCTCACGCCAGCTGAGCGACGGCCGCACCGTCGGGTACCGGGCCATCCGGGGTGGGCGCACGCTGCGGGTGCCGCTGCTGGAACGGGTGTCGTGGATGGAGCTGAACACCATCCCGATCGAGGTGTCGGTGGCCAACGCCTACTCCAAGGGCGCCATCCCGCTGCACGTCCAGGGCATCGCCAACGTCAAGGTGTCGAGCGTGGAAGGCCTGCTGCAGAACTCCGTCGAGCGCTTCCTCGACGTGCCGCAGGACGACATCGCCGCCATCGCCAAGGAGACCCTCGAGGCCAACCTCCGGGGCGTGCTCGCCACCCTGACGCCCGAGGAGGTCAACGAGGACCGGCTCAAGTTCGCCCAGACGCTGATCGAGGAGGCCGACGACGACATCAAGACCCTCGGGCTCGAGCTCGACGTCCTCAAGATCCAGAACGTCACCGACGAGGTCGGCTACCTCAACTCCGTCGGCCGCCGGCAGACCGCCGAAGTGCTCAAGGAGGCCCGGGTGGCCGAGGCCCTGCGCAAGGCCGAGGCCGAGGAGTCCGAGGCGCTGGCCCGGACCCGGGCCGAGATCGCCACCGCCCAGGCCGATCTGAAGATCGTGGAGGAGCAGAACGCCCTGCGGGTGCGCCAGGCCGAGCTCGAGGCGGTGGCCGGGGCGGCCGAGGCCGAGGCCAAGGTGGCGGGCGAGAAGGCCA
>JBOGIE010000469.1:0-1547 GCA_050742435.1 Acidimicrobiales bacterium
CCCGAGTACCGGGACGAGCTGCCCGGCCGTCTCAGCGGACGGGTCTGACCGCGGCCCTGCGCAACCCGGCGTAGCCGACGACGATGGCGACGGCCGCCACCGCCCGCAGCACCGGGGTGAGCGACTCCGGGTAGACGACGCCCTCGACGTAGTGGTCCACGAAGCCGCCGCGATATCCCTCGTCGCCGGCAGCGTCACGTAGGAACTTCTCCAGCGGCGTGAGCGGGCACGTGAACCCGATGGTGACGATGGCGACGGCCCACACCAGGCTCGGGACGTGCAGAAAGAGCATCCACCTCCATCTCCAGGCCAGCAGCGCACCCACGGCCACGAACGCGATGAAGACCAGATGGACGACGACGACGAGGTCGGCCAGCAACCGGTAGAGCATGGTGACGATCCCCCCCGAGCCTACCTGCGCCCAGGCACACTTGGGCCGTGGTGGAGCCCTGGGGTCACCCGCTCCGGTGGTTGCCGGCCGCCACCGCGGTCGCGGCATTGGCGTGGTGGGCGACGGGGCTCCGTCCGTTCACCTGGCCGGCGCTCGCCGTGGTCGGCGCCAGTGGCATCTCAGCCATGGCGATGGGCGCGCGCCGACGACGCCCGCCCGACGCCGGGGATTTCGATCTTCGGTGGGCACTGGCGTGGGGCGTCCTCGTCCTGCTCCTCGCCGGCTGGGAGCTGGCCGCCTGGGTGCAGCAGCCGCGCGCCGCCCATCCCACCCTCAGCTCCCTCGCCGGCCCGGTCCTGGACGGGCGGCCCGCTCGGGCCGTGGCCTTCCTCGCCTGGCTGGCATGCGCCGTCGAGCTGGCCCGCCGGTGAGCCGGACGACCACCCTCGCCGGCTACGCGGTGATCGCCGCGGGTCTCATCGCCCTGCAGGTGGCCAGCCTCCTCACCGGCCGAGTCCCGACCATCGGCCGGATGGCCGCCACGGTCGCCCGTCGACCGATCGGCCGGGTGCTGCTGCTGGCCGGATGGCTGTGGGTGGGCTGGCACCTCTTCGTGCGCTCCTCCGGCGGTGGATGAGCTGGTGCGTAAGAAGCGGCGACCGTGATCCGGCCTGGCACCCCTGCCCCGATCACGGATCACCCCGCCGAGACGCCCGAAGCACGATGCCCGGCGTGCGATCGGCGACGCCGGCACCGTGGGAGACTTGGTGCCGATGGAGGGGCGATGACCGATTTCGACAGTGCCACCCCGGCGAGCAGCAACGAGGAGCACCTCCTCGCCATCGCCTTCGACAAGCCGAGCCGGGCCACCGAGGTCCTCGTCAACCTGACCCACCTCCAGCAGGAGGGCGCCCTGCGGCTCGGCGACGCGGTGGTGATCGCCAAGGACGAGCTGGGCCGGGCCCGGATCGTGGAGACGGTCGACATCACCGCGGGCAAGGGGGCGCTCATCGGGGGCTGGTGGGGACTGCTCGCCGGCCTCTTCGTCGGCCCGCTGGCCATCGCCGGTGGGGCGGCCATCGGCGCCATCTACGGCAAGCTGGTCGACAAGGGCCTGGCCGATGACTGGGTGCGACAGATGTCGGAGTGGCTGGAC
>JBOGIE010000470.1:0-1529 GCA_050742435.1 Acidimicrobiales bacterium
GAGATCGACGGGAAGGTGCACGAACCGGTCGACCGGCTCTCGGTCGACGTCCCCGAGGAGCACCTGGGCGTCGTCACCCGCCTGCTGGCCACCCGCAAGGGCCGGCTGCAGCAGATGGTCAACCACGGCACCGGCTGGATCCGCATGGAGTACGTGGTGCCCGCCCGCGGCCTCATCGGCTTCCGCACCGAGTTCATGACCGAGACGCGGGGCACCGGGATCCTCCACCACGTGTTCGAGGGCTACGAGCCGTGGCACGGGGAGCTGCGTACCCGCAACAGCGGCAGCATCGTGGCCGACCGCCGAGGGGTCACCAACACCTACGCCCTGATGAACCTGCAGGACCGGGGCGAGCTCCTTGTCGGGCCCGGCGTGGACATCTACGAGGGCATGATCGTGGGCGAGAACTCCCGGTCCGACGAGATGGACGTCAACGCCTGCAAGGAGAAGAAGCTCACCAACATCCGGTCCTCCACCGCCGAGGAGCTCGTGCGGCTGCCACCGCCCCGCACCCTGTCGCTGGAGCAGGCCCTGGAGTTCATCGCCGACGACGAGTGCGTGGAGGTCACGCCCCACAACCTCCGGCTCCGCAAGGTGATCCTTCCGGCGGCCGAGCGGGCCCGCCGGCGCCGCCCGTCCCGGGCCCGTCCGGCATAGCCCGTCGAGAGCGCGTCCTGCGTAGACAGATTAAATCTATAGATGCGCCTTGCATGTACCGGGCGCATCTGTCACAGTGTGCGTGGCGCCCTCGTCCGCCTGGTCCGCCGTCAGGCGGCCGGGGCGCCATCTTTCTTCTCCCGAGGTTTCCGCCGGCCGGCGACGCACCCGGGAGGACACCAGCCGGTGGGCGAACCGCCGAGGCCGTCCGGCACACCGTCGACCGGCCCTCCTCCGAGGCAAACAGGGGGCGCGATAGCGTGGCCGGGAGCCCGCCCCGCCGGGCGCTTCCTTCCCGTTTGGAGACCCCAAGGTGAGGGTTTGACATCCGCCTGGGCCGGTCCGCCTTGACCGCGCCGGAGGGGTGGCACCGGTGGCGCTTCCTGGACTGGGACGCCCCCATCCCCGTCTCCCACCGCGGCGGGGCGGCGGAGCATCCCGAGAACACCATGGCCGCATTCGCGGCGTCCGTGGCCATGGGTTACCGCTACGTGGAGACCGACGTGCACGCCACCAGCGACGGCGTGCCGGTGGCATTTCACGACCACACCCTCGACCGCGCCACCGACATCACCGGTGAGATCTCGACCCTGCCCTTTGCCGACGTGCGCCGGGCGCGCGTGGGCGAGGAACCCATCCCCCGGCTCGACGACGTGCTCGGCACCTGGCCGGAACTCCGGGTCCACATCGACGCCAAGCACCTGGCGGCCGCCGCGCCACTGGTGGCTGCGGTGGAACGCACCCAGGCCCACGACCGGGTCTGCATCGGCGCCTTTTCCGACCGGACGGTCCACGCCCTCCGCCGCCTCAGCGGTGGCCGGATCTGCACCTGGATGGGCCGGGCCGAGATCTTCGCCCTGCGCCTGGCCAGC
>JBOGIE010000471.1:0-1529 GCA_050742435.1 Acidimicrobiales bacterium
CCCCGGCCCTAGCCGACGTCCGGGTGAGCGACGGGCGGGTCCCGCTCGAGCAGCTGGCCGCCATCGAGCCACCGGTGGCCGACGTGGCCGCCCGGGCCACCGCCGCCCGCCGCCGCCTCGACGCCGCCCGGTCGGCCTGGCTCGTCCCCCAGCTGGCCGACGAGCTGGACAGCCGGCTGGAGCGTGTCCGTGACATCGAGCGCACGACCGGCCTGGCCCACCGGGTCCTGCCCATGGTGCCCGGCCTCCTGGGCGCCGAGGGCCCCCGCCGGTACTTCCTGGCCGTGCAGACGCCGGCCGAGGCCCGGGCGGGCGGCGGCTTCCTCGGAAATTACGGCGAGATCACCGCCGACGACGGTCGCCTCAGCCTCGCCCGGTTCGGCCGCCAGGCCGACCTCACCCTGGCCCCGGGCGCGGCCACCCGCACGCTGGAGGCACCGGAGGACTTCCTGGCCCGCTACGCCCGCTTCCGGCCGGAACAGACCTGGGCCAACGTGAACATGTCGCCCGACGTCCCCACCAACGCCGCGGTGATCGCCAACCTCTACCCGCAGTCGGGCGGGGCGCCCATCGATGGCGTGATCACGGTCGACCCGGCGGCGCTGGCCGCCCTGCTGGGCGTGGTGGGCCCGGTCGAGGTGCCCACCTGGCCGACGCCGATCAACGCCGCCAACGCCCTCCAGGTCCTGCTCTTCGACCAGTACCAGCGTCACGACACCAGCGACGAGCGGGTCGACTTCCTGGGCGACGTGGCCCAGATCGCCTGGGGGCGGCTGACCACCGGCGAGCTCCCGCCTGTCCCTCAGCTCCTGGCCGCCTTCGGCCCCGCGGTGGCCGACAAGCACGTGTTCTTCTCCAGCACCCGGCCGGACGAGCAGCAGCTGTTCGAGGACATGGGCGCGGCCGGCAAGGTGCCGCCCGTCCGGGGCGACTTCCTCGGCCTCGTCACCCAGAACGCGGCGGCCAACAAGATCGACTACTTCCTGCGCCGGGAGGTCGACTACCGGGTCGAGCTCGACCCGGGCCGGGGCCGCCTGCAGGCCAAGGCCCGCATCCTGCTCCACAACACCGCCCCGGCCGAGGGGGTGGGCCCGGCCCTGATCGGCAACGAGCTGCTCCCGCCGCTGCCCAACGGGTCCAACAAGCTCTACCTGTCCTTCTACACGCCCTGGGAGCTCGGGCAGGGACGGGTCGACGGCGCGCCCGTGGAGTTCGAGCGGGCGACGGAGCTGGGGCGCAGGGTGTACTCGGCCACCGTGGTGATCCCGCCCAGGTCGACGGTGGCCCTGGAGCTGGACCTCGCCGGCCGCCTCCCCGACGCCGAGGGCGGCTACCGCCTGGACGTGTACCGCCAGCCCATGGTGTCGCCCGACGACGTGACGGCCACCCTGGCCCTGGCCTCGGGATGGCGCACCGAGGACGGCGTGGGAGAGCACACCTCGACCTTGGAGCTCACGTCGGACGCCACCGTGGAGGTTCCCCTCCGGCGGCGCTGAGGATCAGATCAGGTCAGGCGGTGGCGTCGCCCC
>JBOGIE010000472.1:0-1521 GCA_050742435.1 Acidimicrobiales bacterium
ACCGACGTGCTGGTGACGATGCCCTCGCGGTGGGCGTGGAGGATGCCGCGGGAGATGCCCTCGGTGAGGCCGTAGTCGTCGGCGTTGACGATGAGCAGCGGGCGGGCGCTCACGACAGGTAGTACCCAGTGCCGAAGACGGCGGTGAGGGCGACCAGCCCCGCCCCGCTGGCGGGCAGGGCGGCCCGGCGCAGGGCGGGCCGGGCCACCAGCTCCTCCCCCACCACCGCGAAGATCGGGAATGCGGCCAGCAGGTACCGGGCCATGCCGAAGAAGTTCTTGGTGGACACCGCGGACAGGGCGACCAGCAGGGTGGCGAAGACGCCGTACCCCAGGCCGAAGCGGCGGAACACCCGGGGGAGCAGGCAGGCGGCGGCGACGGTGAGCACGGGGTGGGCCATGAACAGGAGCCAGGCTCCGGGGCTCCGCAGGTCGGCGATGTCCTCGAAGAACTGGAACTTGAGCCACGTCTCCGGCCCCGCCCCCTGGTCCCACGCCGCCTGGGCACTGGCGAAGGCGAAGGGATCGTCGAAGCGGGACCACAGGTACAGGCACCAGGCGGCCAGCCCGGCCAGCGAGAGCAGGACGCCGGCGTCGGCCCACCGGGCCCGGCGCCAGTCCACCAGGTTCCGCCACCCGCCCGACGGGGCCAGCGCGCCCCGGCGCTCCAGGGCCCGCACGGCCAGGCCGGCCACCAGGACCACCCCGACCGGGCGGGCGGCGGTGGCCACCGCCCCGGCCAGCCCGGCCAGCATCGGGCGGTCGGCGTCGAGGAGGACGAAGGCGCCCAGCAGGGCGGCCACGAACAGGGCGTCGGCGTAGACCACCCCGTAGAGGAAGAAGGCGTAGGGGAAGAGGAGGAAGGCGGCCAGGGCGGCCCAGGCCGCCGCCGGCGACACCCGGGACCGCAGCCAGGCGAAGAACAGGGCGGCGACCGCCGTCCCGGCCAGCAGGGTGACGAGGATCCCGGCCAGGTAGGTGTCCTCCACCACCACGGCCACGGCCCGCACGGCCAGCGGGTAGGTGGGGAAGAAGGCCACGCTGGATTGGGCCCCGGCGACGTAGGAGTACCCCTCGGAAGCGATCCGGAAGTACCAGCCCGAGTCCCACTGGGCCCAGCCGGCCAGCCACTCGGGGCCGGTGAAGGGCGGGGCCAGCCGGGGCCCCGACGCCTCGGGGAGGTGCGGGGCGACGGCCCCCATCACCAGGAACAGCACGGCCGCCACGCCCAGGAAGACGGCGACGGCCCCCCACAGCGGCGGCGTTCCCGGCGGGCGGCCGGCACCCGTGGTTTTCAGCCGGTCCGGAGCAGGTCGGTTGGACAACATCGATCAGGGAATCTCCGGCTGACTGGGACGCCGACCGGGCCGGAACCTAGCACGGGCCCTTCAGGGAACGGCCGATCGTGCCGATACACCGGGAGTGCGCGGCCTGAACCAGCCACGCCCGGACGAGCCCTTCGCCTCCCTGCTTCTGGCCGCCCAGGCGGGCGGGGAGTGGGCCTACGGGCGCATCTACCGTT
>JBOGIE010000473.1:0-1517 GCA_050742435.1 Acidimicrobiales bacterium
CACCATGGCGCACACCACGCGAGCCGGTCCGGCCAGGTCCGGGCCGAGGTCGAAGAGCGACGGGAAGACCGCGGCCAGCGCCAGCCCGGCCACCAGCGCCACCGCCCCCGGCGCGGCCAGCACCACCACCGACGTTGTGATCGACCGCCGCACCGCGTCGCGGTCGCCCAGAGCCTCGGCGTAGGCCACGGCGCGGATCACCGTCTTGGCGAAGCCGAACTCCAGCAGCTCGAGGTAGAGCACCAGGCTGAGGGCCAGGGCCCAGACGCCGTAGCCGGTCGTCCCCAGCCCGTCGACCAGAACCGGCGTCATGACCACGGTGGCCAGGCCCTGCACGCCGACCGTGACGTAGTTGCTGAAGACCGTGCGCCCGTACCGCTTGGGGAGGCTGGTCATCAGGCGCGGGCCAGGAGCCAGGTGACGTAGTCCTGGCGCTCCGGGGGCGGGGCGGGCAGGCGGGTCCGGACCTCACGTACCCCCCGGTTCAGCACCCGGGCGCCGAACACCGTCGCCGCGCCGAGCGCCCCGGTGGACCGGCGGGGGTCGATGTAGGGACGCATCGGCTCCCAGAGCCAGGTCTCGGCGAAGTGCCCGAGCACGGTGACGACCCGCAGTCCGGCCTGCCCCGCCACCGCCCGCATGCCGGCCGCGGTGGGCAGCGACAGGTGCTCGGGGGGCTTCACCTCGGCCCACGCCACACCCTGGGCCCGGAACGACGGGCCGTCCAGGTTGGGCAGCCCGACGGCGACCGCTCCCCCCGGCGCCAGGATGCCCACCACCCCGCCGAGGAGGTCGCCGGGCCGGAGGACGTGCTCGAGAACGTCGAACAGGCACACGGCGTCGAAGGGGCCGTCGGTGGCCGCCTCCTCCAGCCTCGGATGGACCGTGGCGGCCAGCCCGGCGGCGGGATAGGGGTCGACGGCGACCACCTCCCACCCCCGGGCCTCGGCCAGCCGCAGGAAGCCGCCCCGGCCGGGGCCTAGCTCCAGCAGTCGCCGGCCGCCGGTCAGGGCGGCCAGGGCGTGCAGGCGCTGCTCCCAGACGGGGGTGCGCTGGACGTCGTTGCGGTCGAGGTCGCCGTCGTAGCCGTAGGGCGGTCGCCCGCCGGTGTAGTAGCCGGGATCGCCGTACAGGTCGGCCAGCACGTCCTCGCCCACGTCGTCCAGGCAGGCCAGGCTCCCGCAGCCCGCGCAGACGCCCACGGTGAAGCCCAGGCGCTCACCCACAGCCGAGAGCCCGCCGTCGCAGTAGGGGCAGGTCGTCATGGCCTCAGGAGGGTGACGCAGGAAGGCGCCGGAGGAGACGATACCTTGGGTCCTTCGAGAGAAGTGGCCTCAAGGGGAGAGCCATACCCACGTTGCGATGACCGCTCTCGTGCTCCTCGGGCTCGGCGGCGTCGCCGCCGGGATCGCCCTCCTTTGGTTCTGGCACCTCGAGCGCCAGGGCCGCGGCGTCGCCGTGCTGGCCTTCATCGTCGGCGTGCTCATCGTCGAGGGGAGCCTGTACCCGGGCTTCGA
>JBOGIE010000474.1:0-1514 GCA_050742435.1 Acidimicrobiales bacterium
CGCCGGTGTCGGTGCCCATCCGCTGGGACGAGCTGGACGACCCCGACCTGCGGCCCGACCGCTGGACGATCCGCACCGTCCTCGACCGGCTGGCCGCGGCCGGCGACCCCCTGGCCCCGCTCATCGGTCGCCACCAGCAGCTGCCCAAGCTGTAGGGCCTACGCGTGCACTGCCCGTCGTGATCCGGCCTGAAATCGGCGATTTCACGACGCGGAATGCACGCGATGTGGGAGACGGCCGGGAAGCGGGTAGGCCACGCGATATGGAAAAGGACCGCGACCAGCTCACGCCCGACGACCCCGAGGACTGGGGCAAGCTCCAGCGCTCCCGGGGTCAGGGGACGGCCGGCACCGGTTACGACCGCCTCCCCGGCGAAGAGGCCCCGTCCAACCTGCACGAGGGCGAGACCGCGCCCGAGCCGGAATGAGCGAGCACGACGGCCCGGGCTACCGGCCCTGCCGGAGCGCAGCGAAGGCCCCCGCCGGGAGCCCATCAGGGGCCGGCGAGCGCAGCGACCAGGAGAGCGAATGAGCGAACACGACGACGGCTCCCCCGAGTCCCACGGCGTGTACGGGGGGACGCCGCGGGAGGACGGGAAGATGCAGGAGGAGCCGAGCGGCGCCGAAGGCGCCGACGAGCAGGAGTGGGCCGACAAGACCGAAAGCGGCGGCGACGCCACCTGACAACCCGGAGGTATCCGATGTTCCGAAAGCTGCGACGCAAGATCGTCCGTCTGGCCGTCGTGTCCGGCGCTGGGGCGGCGGCGGCCTACTTCTTCGACCCCGACCGGGGCAAGGCCCGGCGCAACCAGGCCCGTGACCAGGCCGAGGCCCTGCTCCGCCGCCGCCAGGAGGAGGCCGAGCGCAAGGCCCGGTACGAGGCCAACGTGGCTCAGGGCGAGGCGGCCAGGGCCGCCGGCGCCGGTGTGCCCCGACCGGTGGACGACGTGGAGGTGGTCCGCGTCGTCGAGCAGGCGCTGGCCCGCATCGAGGTGGACGCCAAGGACGTCACGGTGGAGTCGGTCGACCGGGTGGTGACCCTGCGGGGCCAGGTCGACGGCCGCGAGGCCAAGGCCGCCATCGAGCAGGCGGTCAGCGAGACGCCCGGCGTGGTGGAGGTCCAGAGCTTCCTGCACACGCCCGGCACGCCGGCCCCCAACAAGGCGGCGTCGCTGCGGGCGTCATGAGCCGGAGGGGCTGAGCGCCTTCTCCAACCGATCCAGGTCGGCGACCACGGCCCGCAGGTCGCGGTCGCCGGCCCTCCCTTCTTCTCCGACCAGGGCGGCCCGCATGGCGGTGAGCACGGCGACGTAGGCCTGGGCCCGGTCGGGGTCGCCGGTGGCCAGCGCGGCCGCCTCACCGCAGGCCCGCGGCACCTGGGAGGCCATGATGGTGACCGCCTCCCGGGGGGCGAACCGGCCGGTCAGGACGCCGCTGGCCGTCTGGATGACCAGGTCCACGGCGACGTGACCGGCGGTCACCTCACTGGTCGATCCGGAGGGTGCCCACCACCGA
>JBOGIE010000475.1:0-1503 GCA_050742435.1 Acidimicrobiales bacterium
TGAACGCGCCGATCGGGCTCTCCTCCTCGGTCCCTTCCTCGGGTGGCACGGCCACCAGGGCGGCCGCGACCAGGGCGGCCGGGACCACGGCGGTGGCGGACAGGACGGCCAGCATCCACCGGCTCCACCGCGGCCGGGTCAGGCCGCGTTCCCGAGCGTCGTCGACTACCGCCCCCTCGAACCGCTTCCACCACGCCTTCGAGTCGTTCTCCGGTCCGGTCGTCAGGGCCTCGGCCGCCACCGTCCCGTCGGGGGCGGCCAGCCTCTACACGTGGTCGAGGACCTGTTGCTCGTACGGGGTCAGCTCGGCGCCGGCCTGAGGGCCGGTGCGCACCCGGAGGACGAACCGGTCGAACCCGGCGGAGTCGATGGTGACCAGCTTGCGGGCGGCCAGGTCGAGGAGGGTGGCCGGCACCGCCTCATGGCCCAGCGCCCATCCCTCGGCCAGCAGGTTGACGACCGCCGGCGGCTCGTCGCCCCCCGGCTCGAGCACGCGCGGGCCGGGATCCGGTCGTCGGGCCCGGGTGGCCATCGCGAACAGCCCGAGCAGTAGCAGCCAGGCGGCCAGGGCGACAGCCGCGCCGATGCCGAACCGGACCGCGTATTCGCCGCGGGTGAGGGCGAGCACGACCATGTGCCGGGAAATGTACGCACCGGGGGCCGGGAGCGCTTTGTGTCCTCCGGACCACCGTGGCGGTGGTCCAGCGGACACAAACGGCGGCTAGGGCCAGGCCCGGCGGCCGTTGCGGCGGGAGGCGTCGGCGTCGAGGGCCCAGGCCCGTCGCCACGCCCCGCCCTTGGGACCGGTGAGCGAGGGCGTGGCCCCCGTGGCCGCCCGGCGGCGGGCCGACCACCAGTCGGTCGACCACTCGTCGGCCAGGGCGGCGACCGCCTGCTCGATGCGGGCGGCCAGCCGGCGGGGGTCCTCGCCGTCCTCGGCGCGCATGGGCGAGCCGAACACCAGGTGGACGCCCTCGCCCCGGCCGGCGACCTTGGGGAAGCGGGTGCCCCGCCGCCACAACCGCCCGGTGCCCTCCAGGTAGAGGGGTACCACGGGGCGGTCGCAGCGCAGCGACAGGTAGGCGGCCCCGCCCCGGAAGGCCCGGCCCCAGCCGTCCGGTGAACGACCCCCCTCGGGGAACATGATGAGGTTCCAGCCGTCGTCGAGCAGTTCGGCGGCCAGGTCGGCGGAGCGCCGGCCGACCTTGGTGCGCTCCATGGGGATGGCCCCGATGGCCAGGGCCGACATCGCCCCCTTGGCCCGGGACGTGAAGAAGTAGTCGGCGGCCGCGGCCACCACCGCCCGGTGCCGGAAGCGCTCGGGGAGCGAGGTCAGGAGCAGGGACGTGTCGAGGTGGCTGTGGTGGTTGGCGACGAAGATGGCCGGCGGCTGGAGGCCGGCGATGCGGTCCTCGCCGTGCACGGTGGGCGAGGCGACGAGGTGGAGGACCGGGCGCAGCACGTCGTCGACGATCACCGCCCGGGCGATCCGGGCCCCGTGGG
>JBOGIE010000476.1:0-1500 GCA_050742435.1 Acidimicrobiales bacterium
CCACCGTCATCGTGGCCGCCGGGCCGCTGCCCGGATGGCCGCCGACCACCGACGTGGTGGTGGTCCCCTGGCCCCGCAACGAGCGCAGCGCGCTGGCCGGGCTCAAGACCATTTCCTACGCCGAGAATGTGGTCGCCCTGGCCCACGCCCGCGACCGCGGCGCGGGCGAGGCCATCTTCGGCAACCTGGCCGGCAACCTGTGCGAGGGCACGGGTACCAACGTCTTCCTGGTGACCGGCGGGCGGCTCGTCACCCCGCCCCTCTCCGCCGGCTGCCTGGCCGGGGTGACGAGGGAGCTGCTGCTCGAGCTGGTGGACGTGGTCGAGGACGACGTCCCCCTCGCCGCCATCGGAGGGGCCGAGGAGGCCTTCGTCACGTCCAGCACGCGCGACGTCCAGCCCATCCGGGCCGTGGACGGCCGGCCGCTGCCCTCCTGCCCGGGCCCGAGGACGGCGGCCGCCGCCGCCGCCTTCGCCCAGCTCGTGGCCCGGGACCTCGACCCCTGAGGCCGGCCGGGCCTCGACCTGCTGGCCCCCAGTCGTGGTGCAGGGCGGGCCGGCCGTGCGTTAGCGGTTGCCGAACCACAGGTTGTTGTCCCAGTTCGGGTTCTCCCTCTCGCGCTCGCTCAGCGCACATGGACGACGTCGCCGGCGGTGATCGGACGGCCGTCGACCAGCAGCCGGCCGGCGGCGTCCACGTCCTCGGCCACCCCTTCCACCCAGCCGTCGGGCAGGTGCACCCGGACCCGCCGCCCGAGCGTCAAGCAGCGGGCCCGATAGCGGGCCGGCACGTCGCCCGGGTCGTCGAGCCCGGCGAGAAAGGTCGTGAGGAGGGCGTCGCGGTCGACGGCGGGGCCCAGGCAGGCGGCGCCGGCCGGCGCCCAGCCCAGGTTCAGGCCGAGGCCGACGACCACCGCGTCACCCACCAGCTCGGAGAGGACCCCGCCCACCTTCCGCCCGTCCTCGGCCAGCACGTCGTTGGGCCACTTGAGGCCGACCGTGGCCCCGGCCACCCTCTCGCAGGCCTCCGCGGCGGCGACTCCCGCGGCCAGTGTCACGAGGGGCGGGACCGGACGGAGGACGACCGAGACGAGCAGGGCCGAACCGGGCCTCGACTCCCAGCGGCGCCCCCGCCGTCCCCGGCCCTTGGTCTGGTGGTGGGCGCCGATCACCAGGCCGTCCGGCGCCCCCTGCCGGGCCAGGTCGGCGGCCACGCGGTTGGTGGAGTCGACCTCGGCGAACCAGCGCACGTCGGAGAAGCGGGTGCCGGCCACAGCTACACCGACCTCACTGGGCCATTATTGCCGACGCATGTTCGCCAAGGTCCTGATCGCCAACCGGGGCGAGATCGCCGTCCGGGTGATCCGTGCCTGTCGGGAGCTGGGGATCGCCAGCGTGGCCGTGTACTCGGAGCTCGACCGGCGGTCGCTGCACGTCCGCCTGGCCGACGAGGCCTACGCCCTGGGTGGCGAGACGGCGGCGGAGAGCTATCTCAACACCG
>JBOGIE010000477.1:0-1498 GCA_050742435.1 Acidimicrobiales bacterium
GCGCCCCGCCGGCCGAGGCCCAGGCGCCGGCTCCCGGCCCGTCCGGCATGGCCGCCCCCCGGTCGCAGGCGGTCGAGAGCGCGCCGACCTACGAGTTGCCGGGCACCATCGACTTCGACCCGCCCATGTCCTACGAGCCGGCGCCTCCGGCCCCGCCCCCGCCCCGTTCCTCGGGAAGCCTGCTGGTCCGGGCTCTGGGTGACCCGGGCGAGACGTCGGCCGAGGAGCGCGACCGCCAGGCCCAGGCCGAGTTCGAGGCGGCCATCGCCCCGGTGATGGACCTGATGCGCTCGGCCGTGCCCGAGGCGACCACGCCCGAGGAGGCGAGCCGCATCCTGTCCGAGAACCAGGGCGAGATCACCCCCGATCCTCAGGGCGGGGCGTTCGTCCACGGTGACGCCTTCGACGCCGACGCCCGGGTCTACTACCGGCTGCTGCGCCGCAACTACGAGAAGAACCCGCGGCCGTCGGAGAGAAAGCAGATGTCCCACCACCTGCACGGGGTCTACGGCAAGCTGCCCGGCACCAGGGGCTGGTAGCCGGCGGCGGGAACGCGAAGAGGCCCGGCTGGCGCATGCGCCGGCCGGGCCTCTTTCTTTCGCGCCTAGGCGGAAGGCAGGTTCACCGTCACCTCGAAGTCGACGTCGTCGCGCAGCTTGATGGCGCCCATCATGGCCGAGAACGGCTTGATGCCGAAGTCCTTCTGGCTGATGCTCGTCCGGGCCGTGACCGTGGTGCCGTTGACGTCGATGTCGACGTTCACCGGCCGGGTGGTCCCCTTGATCGTCATGTTCCCGGCGGCCTTGAAGTTGGGCTCGGCGCCGGAGCACGAAGTCGACTCGAACTTCAGCTCCGGGTACTTGCTGGACTCGAGCACCTTCTCGTTGAGTTCTTGTCGATGTCCCGGCGATCCTTGTCGCTCAGGCTCTTGACGCCGCCCCGGGCCTCGACGATCTCGATGGACCGGGGGTCGATGGAGACCGACGCGTTGCAGCCGGCGGGGCTGCCGTCCACGTTCAGGGTGCCGCTCCACCGGGTGGCCCGCAGGGTGAGGTCATGGGCCAGCTTGGCGCCCATACCGTCCTTGTAGCTGTTGATGAGCAGCTGGCCGTTCTCCGGACCAATCGCGTGTGAACCACTCTTGATGTTGATGTGTTGCTCCTCTCAGGCCGGCGCGCCGATAGAAAATGTCCGCGCCGTGATGGTCGGGCGGGAGCGTATCCGGTGGGCCGCGACCGGTTCTAACTCAGACTGAACGGCGGGCGGCGATGGCGGCCTGACCGATGCTGACCCCGCCGTCGTTGGGCGGGAGCCGGTGATGGACCAGCACGGTGAGGCCGGTGGCCTCCAAGGCGTCGACCACCACCGCGGTGAGCCGGGCGTTCTGGAAGACGCCCCCGCTGAGGGCGACGGTGTCCAGGCCGTTGGCCGCCGCCGCCTCGGTGGCGGCTCGGGCCACCCCTCGCCCCAGGCCGGCGTGGAACCCGGCCGAGATCTC
>JBOGIE010000478.1:0-1494 GCA_050742435.1 Acidimicrobiales bacterium
GGACCAGCACGGCGACCGCCCCGTAGACGTACGGCCGGCGGCGGCGGCGCCGGGCGGCGGCGGCCTCGGCCGCGGCGTCGGCCTTGGCCGCGGCGTCCCAGTCGTCGAGGAACCGCTTGAGCTGGCGGTGGGCGTCCAGGTGGGCCAGCCGGTCCCGGGGCTCGGGGGAGCCGTGGCCGCACTCGGGGCAGACCCACGCCGGCGCCACACGCGGCGTCGCCAGGGCCTCCATGCCGGGGTTATCGGCACGTCCCGGCCAGGACTTGAGCCATTTCCCGAGGAATCTCTCGGCCCGTCCCTCAGGAGAAGAAGCGGGCCTTCAGCGCGGCCAGGGCCTCGACATCCGGGCGGGCGGTGGGGGCCCGCCAGCGGTCGCTCGGGGGGCCGAACAGGGCGGCGAACACCTCGGCGTAGTCCTCGGTCCAGACCTCCGAGGGCGTGTCGGGCGGCAGGTTGCGGGCCCGGAGCCACTCGGCCACGAAGGCGGGCTCCCGGGTGTGGTGCATGTGGCCCAGCTCGTGGGCGATGGTGCGGGCCACGTCCTCCCTGGGCTGCTGGCGGGCGACGTAGATCTCGACGCGGGGCTCGTCGTAGGGAGGCGCCCCTGCGGGAGGGGGGAAGGACTGGCCGGCCAACCCTTCGCCCGCCTCGCGCCAGCGGCAGCGGATCGGCCAGCGGTCGGGGTGGGAGACGAGCTCGAGCGCCCGCTCGCACCGCTCCTGGGGACCGAGCGGATCCCAGGCCGGGTCGACGGCCGGCAGGGCGGTCCGGGACCCCTCGCCGGCCCGGCCGTCCCAGAGCACGAGGCCGGCCACGGCGACCACGGCCACGACCGCGATGACCAGCACTTCTCGCCTCATGGCCCCAGCCTTGCCGGTCGCCGGCTTCTGGGGGGCCGCGTGCTAGGTTGCCCGGCACCGGACCGTCCGGGATGGTGTGGCGATCGAGCGTTCGGGCATCACAGAACTGCCAGGCGGGAGTACCGATGGAGATGATCGTGCGGCGTACGCGGGAGGTTGGCATGAGGAGGCTCTGGGCCCCGGCGGGCATGCTCGTGGCGGCGCTCGCCATGGTGCTCGCTCCCACACCGGCATCGGCGCAGGTCCCACCCGGCGCCCAGGCCACGCCGCTGGTCGGCAGCGGCATCCTGGCCGACTGCCCGCCGGCCACCTCTGCCGACCTCGATGCGGGCACGGCCACCGTCGGTGGCGTCACCGTCGGCTTCCCGGCCGGCGGCCGCTGCACCCCGCTGTCGGCCGACGCCGAGGGCCAGTACACCGTCGCCGGCTCGTTCGACAACCCCCTGGGCTTCACCTCTGAGTGCCACAACGCCGGCGGCACCGTGCAGTCCAACAGCGGCGTCACCGTGCCGGCCGGCACCATCGTGAACGGCGTGGCCGTGGCCGCACCGACCACGGTGACCGCCGTCAACACGCCGGTCACGTACCCCGGCGGCCGAACCGCCATCCTGAACCAGGTCATCACCACGCCCAC
>JBOGIE010000479.1:0-1482 GCA_050742435.1 Acidimicrobiales bacterium
TCGTGCCCAAAGAAGCGGCAACAAGATTGGCCGCCTGTCGCCGATGCTGGTTGTGCGGTTCAGGTTGTGCAGTTCAGGTGCAGTGCCAGCCCGGCCGGACCGCGGAGGTGACGAGCGTCAAGGGCAGGCGGGCGCACGTGCTGCCGCCGCAAAGTGGACCTTGAGTCCCGGGAGCTGATGCCCATCGGCCGCCCGCCGTCGACAGAGGCCGGCGCTCGTGCTGAAAGGCCACTAAATCACCTTAGTGGAAGCACATCGCCAATGGACTTCCACTAACGTGGGCCTCGGCCGGGTCGTAGCCCGGCGAAAGTGGTTCCACTAACAAGGGGAGGCCATGGCCGCTCGGGCGAAGAAGGCAGTACCGAGAGAGCCGGAGGGCGTCGACGCCGAGGCGGTGCTGGCCACCTACGCCGGGTGGTTGAAGCGCCAGCCTCTGGCGGCGCGGTCCCGCGACGCCTACCTGGCCCAGGTCCGTGGCTTCCTCACCTGGCTGACCGGCTCCGAGCACGGGCCCGGGGCCCTCGTCGACCCACACGTGCGCGACTGGGCGGTGCGGGACTACAAGCGCCACGTCAAGACGGCCAAGCGGTGGGCGCCGGCGTCGGTGAACCAGGCCCTGGCCGCCATCGACAACTTCTACCGCTCCCTGGCCGCGGGCCGACCGGAGGTTCTCCGGGAGGAGCTGGCCCAGGTGGCGCCGCGCTCGCTGGAGGAGGCCGACCAGCGCCGGTTCCTGCGCATCGTCGAGGCCAGCCCCTCGCCTCGGGACCGGGCCATGGCCACCGTCTTCTTCTACGCCGGGCTGCGCCTCTCCGAGCTGGCGGCCCTGGACATGACCGATGTCGAGATGTCGGCCCGCCGCGGCCGTCTCAAGGTCCGCACCGGCAAGGGCGACGCCTACCGGGAGGTGCCGCTCAACAGCGCCTCTCGCAAGGCCCTGGAGGAGTGGTTCGAGGCCAGGACCGACCAGCTGGCCGCCCTCGCCCACGATGATGGAGGTGATGCCCAGGAGACGGCGCTGTGGCTGTCCCGCACCGGGAAGCCGATGAGCAGCCGGGCCGTCGACATGGTCGTCCGGCGCTTGGCCGCCGAGGCCAAGTTGGAGCTGTCGGCCCACGTCCTGCGCCACACCTTCGTGACCAACCTGATCCGCTCGGGCGCCGACGTGGTCCTGGTGGCCGAGATCGCCGGCCACCGCCGCTTGGACACCACCCGTCGCTACAGCCTGCCCTCCCAGGCCGACAAGGACGCGGCCGTCGAAGCGGTGCTGGTCGAGATCTGACGGGATCGGCGACCGTGCCCGGCAAGGTCTTTTCCGACGAGGAGGCGGAGCAGCTCAGCTCCTGGCCTCCCGAGGTCGCCCGCAGCGACCTGGTCGCCCACTTCACGCTGTCGGTCGAGGACCGGCGCTGGGTGCGGTCCCACCGGGGGGTTGCTGAGCGCATCGGCCTGGTTACCTGAGGTACCAGGAGGGGCGTCCAG
>JBOGIE010000480.1:0-1482 GCA_050742435.1 Acidimicrobiales bacterium
CGACCGCCGCCAGCTTGCTGCCCACGTCGTCCGCCTGGGCCCGGTTGGCTTCCTTGGTGGCTTCCGGCAGCTCGTCCCACTCCCGCAGCGCAGGATTGTCGGCCGCCGTCCTACCCGAGGCGGCCTGGGCCCGGACGTAGTTCCGGTGAATGGCCTGGGCCAGCAGCTCGATCGCCCCGTTCAGGACGATCTCGGGGCGGCAGCTCCGGTCGAGCACGTCGAACAGGGCCAACGGCGATGCGCCCGGACGGAGCTCGCTGACCAACGCCGCCAGGCCCGACGGCCGGGCGGTCAGCACCACGATCCGCGCGTGGGCCACGACCCGGGAAAGCGTCAGCGCGGCCTGCAATCCGGACGCGTCGTCGTCGACCGCCACGTAGGCACTGGTGACGCCCTCGGCGGCGGAGGTCACCGCCTCGAAGGCGGCGGCGTCGACGTCGACGTCGTGGACGGCCAGGTCGCACACGTGCTCAAGCCTCGGATAACGCCCCGCCAGCTCCAGGCGGGCGACGTCCGCACCCCGGCCCACCAGCGTGACCCGCAGGCGCCGGCCGGCACGGCCCGGGTCCCCGGCCCACCGGCGGGCGGCGTGGGCCACCAGAGCCTGACCGAGCAGCCCCGGTCCCACGATCAGCATGTGCGGGGTCTGAACGTCCTCACCGCGGAGCGGGAACTCGTCGAGGATCGTGGGCGGGACGCTCTCCCACACGTTGAAGTACTCCAGCCGCAGCGCGGCCTCGGCCGCCTTGGCCAGCGCCCCCTCGACCAGGAGGTTGGCCAGGCCCTGATGGGCCACATGGACGAAGCACGTCAGGGGCTTGCGGCGCCGGGCCCGGGCCACGACGCCGCGCGCGGCGAGGGCCACGCCGGCGTTGGTGCCGTCGTCGTCGGAGGCCGCCACCAGGTACCGGGCCTTGGCCACGCCGGCCCGGAACAGCAGGTCGGAGTCGGTCGGGTCCCCGGCGAGGACGACGACGCCGCGAGCCCGGATGTCGCTGGCCGCTGGGCTGGTCCCGTCCGGCTCCACGGCCACGACCCGGTGGCCGGCGTCGCGGAAGGCGGCGGCCAGCCGGGCGCCGACCAGCCCGAGGCCACAGACCACGACGTGGTCGCGCACGAAGTACCGCACCCACGCCCGGGCCGCCCGCTGGCCGAAGAGGGCGAGGACGGCCCGGATGCTGGCCGCGGCGGCAGCGGCCGGGGCCAGGAAGCGGGCGACCTCCAGGGCGACGGGCATGCGACCCTCCGATAACGAGGGGTCCACGAAGATGATGAACAGCTGGAGCGTCCGGTAGAGGTGCTCGGTGAACCGGCCCGTGGGCACCCACTGCCGGTACCCGACCACCCCGAGCACCAGGGCGAGCAGCGCCACTGCGCCGATCAGGGCGCCGACGTGGTCGGCCACCGCCCGGCGCGCCCGCCGCAGCGCCGAGCTGGCGTCTCCCTCCGGCGTCACGGGCGGCCGGTACGCGCCGGTCGCAC
>JBOGIE010000481.1:0-1472 GCA_050742435.1 Acidimicrobiales bacterium
GGCCACCCAGCCGTAGCCGCTCAGGTAGACCTCGGGCCAGGCGTGGGCCTCCTTGCCGGTGACGTGCCACCGGCCGTCGCCCCCCAGGGTCCCGGCGGTGAAGCCCACCGCCACCCGGGCGGGCAGGCCCAGGGCCCGGGCCATGGCCGCATAGGTGCCGGCGAACTGCTCGCAGTAGCCCTGGCGGCTGCTGAGGAACTGGTCCATGGCGTCGCGGTCGTGGCCGGCGGGGACCTGGAGGTTGTAGGTGAAGTTCTTCCGGAACCAGTCCTGGAGCGCCTTGGCCCGGCGGTAGGGCGAGGTCTCGCTGCCGACGACCTCCTGGGCCGTGCGCCGGACCTGGCGGGAGAGGTCGACGGGGAGGTCGAGGTAGCGGTCGGCGATCTCCGGGGGGATGCCGGTGCCGGCGGCGGCGAGGCTCTCGGCCGTCAACCGGGGCAGGGCCGACTCGACCGTGTAGCGCATGCCGTCGGACGTGGCTTCGTCGGTGGCCAGGCTGCCGGAGTCGGGGTCGAAGCGGACGTCGCCCGACGTTTTCAGCCGCTCGGCCCGGTAGGCGGCCGGCAGCCAGATCGACGACAGCCCGGAGATCTCGAACTCCTGGGTGACCCGGACGGTGTCGCCCCGGGCCGCTGCCGCGCCCAGGCCGGGCAGCCGGGCGCCGGCCGGGCGGTAGTTGCTGAGCGACGACCAGATCGTCCCGTCGAAGCGGTCGAGCGACGTGATCCGCCAGTAGGAGGGGGTGTCGCTGACCACGGTGAACAGCTCCACGCTCGACTGGCCCACCAGCCGGCCCCGGATGTCGACCAGGGGGCTGAGGGTGACCCGCGTGCCGCTCTTGCGCCCGTTGCCGTCGCCCACCCCCAGGACGCCCTTGGCGTAGGCGCCCGGGAGGACGGGACCGAGGAGCACGGCCAGGGCCACCGCACCGGCGGCCATGGCCAGGCCCGAGGTGAGCAGGGCCCGCTCCCCCCGTGCCCGCATGCCGCCGAGCCAGGGGCGGGGCCGGGGGGCGGCCGAGACCTCGGCCAGGACGACGAAGGCCAAGGCCGAGGCCAGGAAGATCAGGGCCGAGGCCAGCCGGTGGCGGTCGGAGCCCAGGAGCGCGCCGAACAGGAACACGGTGAAGGCGGGGACGATGGCCTCCAGGCGGGTCCGGGCCCGGAAGGCGAAGAGGTCGGCCACGAAGGCGCTGATCCAGGAACCGAGGACGGCGCCCAGCAGGAAGCCCCGGGTGACCTGGGCCGGCGCCACCACCTCGCTGAAGCGGCCCCAGGCGTCGCCCAGGTCGATGAGGGCGGCGTCCCAGACCGCGGGGCCGGGCACGAGCGAGACGTGAGGCTCCAGGACCCAGGTCACGAACAGGGCCAGGCCGGCGACCGAGGCCACGGTCGTGCCGAACGGGCCGATGCCGTTGCGCCGGCACAGCAGCGACAGGCCGTGGCCGGCCAGGACGGCGGCCAGCACCACCG
>JBOGIE010000482.1:0-1462 GCA_050742435.1 Acidimicrobiales bacterium
GTCCGGTCGCCACCCCTGGACGGCGAAGACGGCCACGACCATGGTGATCAGGACGAGGGCGCCGATGGGGTAGGCGATGTTGGTGGCGATGTCGCCGCCGTCGCCGGTGTTGTGCTCGATCACCGAGCCGAGGACGACCGACGCCTCCAGGGCGGCCACGCCCAGGGCGGCGATGATCCCGTCGAGCCAGATGGCCTGGGCCCCGCGCCGGGGCAGGGTGTCACGGGCCAGGAGGACGATGCCGGCGTAGGCGATGGGGTAGAACGGCAGGAACAGGGCGTCCTGGAGCGACGGGAACGGCACGGGATCCATGAACTGCACGTAGGTGGTCCAGACCAGGTTCCCCGCCGCGAACAGGAACAGGGCCACGGCGAACGCCGTCCAGCCCGGCCGCTGGCGGTCGCGGACCAGGGCGACACGGGCGGCGGCCAGGGCGGCGCAGCCCAGGTAGGCCAGGTTCCCGACCCATCCGTCGTACAGGGTGATCGTCGACGGGTGGTGGCGGAAGATGGTGGACGCCAGGTAGGCCACGACCAGCCCGGCGGTGACGACGTGAAGGACCCGGATCGCCACCCTCGCCGTGGGCCTCACCAGCAGCTCGGCCGGCCTCGCTCCGGCAATGTCCATGGCCACGAACCTCCAGCGGGTCGCCTGTGGCACTTGCGCCCGCAATCAGGGGATCACGCCGTCATGCTACGGCAGCCCCTCGCGCTATGGGCGGGGAGCCATACTCATTGGAGATAGCCCGGGCAGCGCAGGCCGACGACGGTCCGCACCGCGAACTCGGCGTCGGCCGCCGACAGCGACGCACCCTGCACGTAGGTGACCGCCTGCTGCACCGCCGACTGGACCTGGGCCCGGCTCTGGCCCTGGTCGAGCGACGTGCACGCCGCGTCGGCGAAGGTCCGCAGCTGCGGCTCGGTGGGTTGGAACAGGGGGATGCGCTGGCGCAGGGTGGTGATGGCCCCCTGCACCTGGGCGCTGGTGGGGTTGATGCGCTGCCCCTTGGCGAACGTGGGCGTGACCGGGGCGGTGGTGGTGGGTGGGGCGGCCGGCGCCGCGGTGGTGGGCGGGGTGGTCGGGGCGGTGGCCCGGCCCTTGGTGGTCGGCGTCGCCGGCTGCTTGGCGGGAGGCGTGGCGGCGGCCGGCGCCTCGGGCGGGGGCGCCTCGGTGGTGGGCGGGGCGGCGCCGGCCGGAGGCTCGGGGGCGGGGCTGGCACCGGCGGGCGCCGGGGCGTCGCCCGAGGCCGACGCGGCCGTGCCCGAGGGCTCCGATCCGCCGCATGCGGCCAGGGCCAGGGCGAGGGTGAAGGCGGCGCCGGCGAGGGGCAGCCGGCGGGTGAGGGTGGGGGACACGATCAGGCTCCTGTGGGTCGGAAGTCGAGGGACAGGGTGGCCGCCCGCTCGCCGATGGGCGGGTGGCTGGCGGTCAGCCGCCGCCACCAGGGCAGCCGGCGGGGCGT
>JBOGIE010000483.1:0-1458 GCA_050742435.1 Acidimicrobiales bacterium
GTGATCCTGGGGCATGGCCCCATAGCTACCCCTCCGTCCCGGAGGCCGGAACGCCGGCCTCCGGGCTTGCCTACTTCGGCAGGCTGCCGCAGGTCTCGTTGCGGTCCTGGTTGAACGCCTGGTTCAGGTTGGCGCCGGGCGCCTTGGGCAGCAGCCGGCGAGCGTCGTTGGTGACCTGCCGGCACACCGAGTTTGTGTTCAGCGCCTGCGCCGGACCGGCTGCGGCCACCAACATCGGGGCGGTCAGCGCCGCTGCGGCCAGGACGACTCGGAGCCGTCGCATGTCGACCTCCGTCCCCCGGGCCCGCCGGCCCTCCAGGTGAGGCGCCACCGGAGCGGGCTCCGGCTCGGGAGCGCCCCTACCCGGCCTGCGCCGTCGTCATGCGCGTCCGGGCCACGTCGGCCACGAGGGGGCGGTGGCCGCTGCCTGCCCCCCGGCCGGCGCGGAGGCCGGTGACGGTGAGGCCGTCGGTGGTGAGGACGTGGTCGATCCGGGCCAGCGGAGGCACGAGGGGCCAGTGCCGGGGCCAGGTCATCTGTAGCGGACGACCTCGCGCCGCGGCGGCGTCGGTGAGGCCGGTGTCGAGCAGGCGGCGGAAGGCCCGGTGGCTCCAGGTGGCGTTGAAGTCACCCGCCATCAGGACCGGCATCCGCTCGGCCCGGACCGCGTCCTCGACCGCTCTGAGCTCCTTGAGCCACTGCGGCCGGCTGCCGCCCACCGGTGCGACCACGTGGACGCCGTAGACGCGGACCGGGCCCCCCGGGGCCTCGGTGGTGGCCCGGACGAGGACCGGTCGCCCGTCGACCTCAACCACGTCCTCGTCGACCAGGGGCCAGCGCGACGCCAGCACGGCGGCGAAGGGGTCGGTGCGGGCGACGACGACCCGGTAGGGCAGCTCCTCGAGAGCCCCGGTCCTGTCGAAGCCGGCCAGGAACTCCGGGGTGGCCTCCTGGAGGAAGGCGACGTCGGGCCGGGATCCGGCGATCTCCTCGGCCTGGGCGTCGACCTGGCTGTTGCCCCGCCAGACGTTGGCGCTGTACAGGCGCAGGTGCGGGGTCTCCCGGGCCAGGACGGGCAGCGGTTCGCGGGCGGCCAGCTCCGGCGCCACCAAGGCGACATGGGCCAGGCAGGCGGCGGTCGCCCCGGCCAGCAAGACCCAGCGCCGGGCCAGGCCGGCCGCCACCGCCACCGGCCATGCCGGCAGGAACAGCAGGGGGGTGAGGGCGTTCAGCCCGACGAGGAGGGGACGGGCGTCCCAGGCGACCACCCGGGCGGCGGCCACCAGCAGCAGCGGCACCACGACCAGCCATCCGGCGACGGTCAGGGGAGGGGGGGCCGCTCGCGGTCCTGCTCGCTCTCGGCCAGGACCCGTTCCCGGGTGGGCACCCGGAACGTCACGTAGAGCGCCCCGACCACGCCCAGGGCGACGACCCCGGCCCCGACCGCCCGGTTGCCGA
>JBOGIE010000484.1:0-1452 GCA_050742435.1 Acidimicrobiales bacterium
GCCGGTGACCGTGACCTGGTCGCCAGCCTTGCCCGCGGTGCTGGACAGGTTGAGCGTGGCCAGGTTGGTGCAGGCGAAGGCGGCTGCGCCGGCGATGACCGAAGCAGCTGCGGCAGCGCCGAAAACGTTCGTTACCTTCTTACGGAGGTTCATTGCAGGTTGCCCACCCTTTATGTGAGAAGGGGTGCCGTAGCACCCGTGTTCGTTGGGTACATACTGCCAAACCCGCCCAGCGAAATCAATACAGTCGTGATAACTCTACGCAGGATGTGACTAGATGCAAGTCCTGTCTACCTACTCAGCAAGCAAGTTGACCAGCGGATTTGCAACCTGACTCTACTAGAATCGCAATAGCGAGGAGGCGTCACCCAGGGTGGAGACACCGACAGCAAGAGCTGTGTTGGTCACCGGCTGCTCGAGCGGCATCGGGCGGGCGATCGCCGCGCGGCTGGTCGGCGCCGGCTGGCCGGTCTACGCCTCGGCCCGGCGTCCGGAGGCCCTCGGCGACCTCCAACGCCTCGGCTGCCGGGCTCTCGCCCTCGACGTCACCGACGACGCCTCCATGGCGGCCGCGGTCGACCGGGTGGTCGACGACCACGGCGCGGTGGGCGTCCTGGTCAACAACGCCGGGTTCAGCCAGTCGGGGCCCGTCGAGGCGGTTCCCCTGGACCTGGCCCGGCGCCAGTTCGAGACCAACCTCTTCGGCCCCGCCCGGCTGTGCCAGCTCGTCCTGCCCGGGATGCGGGCCCAGGGGTGGGGAAGGATCGTCAACATGAGCTCGATGGGGGGGAGGCTGACGTTTCCCGGCGGCGGCTGGTACCACGCCACCAAGTACGCCCTGGAGGCCTTGAGCGACGCCCTGCGGTTCGAGGTGGCCGGTTTCGGGGTCGACGTTGTCCTGGTCGAGCCCGGGTTCGTCCGCACCGGCTTCTCGGAGGCCGCCGCGGCCAGCATCGACACCGGGTCCCCGCACACCGACGACCCCTACCGGGCGTTCACGGCCGCCGTGCGGGCGTCGACCACGAACGTCTACGAGCGCGGTCTCCTGGCTCGCCTGGCCGGTGACCCCGACGACGTGGCCCGCGTCGTGGCCACGGCCATCACCGCCGACCGGCCCCAGGCCCGCTACCCGGTCACCCTGTCGGCGCGGGCACTGCGGCTGCTCCGCCTCGCCCTGCCCGACCGGGCATGGGACCGGGTCATGGCCCGGTCGTTCGTCCGACCCGGAACCGCCCGTGGATGAGCGGCACGTGGGCCGGGGGGAGCTGGAGGTGCGGGCGGTCCAGCCGTACCAGGCCCGGAAGGCCTACCTCTGTCCGGGTTGCAACCAGGACATCGCCGAAGGCACGGGGCACCTGGTCGTCGTCCCCGTGGCCGCCCCCGACCTCCGGCGCCACTGGCACCACCCGTGTTGGGCCCACCGCCGCTCCCGCCGCCCGGGCCGGGCCTAGG
>JBOGIE010000485.1:0-1442 GCA_050742435.1 Acidimicrobiales bacterium
ACGGCCAGGCTGGGCTCGTCGATGAGCATCACCGGCAGGGGCCGGGGGTCGGTGGGGTCGGCGAGGGTCTCGCCGATGGTGACGTCGGGCAGGCCGGCCACGGCGATGATCTCGCCCGGCCCGGCCTCGGCGGCCTCGACCCGTTCCAGGCCCTCGGTGACGTACAGCTCGACGACCTTGGTCTTCTCGATGGTGCCGTCGGCCTGGCACCAGGCCACCGTCTCGCCCTTGCGGATCACGCCTTCCCGCACCCGGCAGATGGCGAGGCGCCCGAGGTAGGGGGAGCGGTCGAGGTTGGTGACCAGGGCCTGGAGCGGGTGGTGCTCCTCCTCCTCGTCGTAGATGGGTGCGGGGATGGCCTCGAGCAGCAGGTCGAACAGGGGCTGCAGGTCGGTACCGGTGGCGCCCTGCTCCCGCGTCGCCCAGCCGGCCTTGGCGTTGGCGTAGACGATCGGGAAGTCGATCTGGTGGTGGTCGGCGTCGAGGTCGAGGAACAGCTCGTAGACCTCGTCGACCACCTCCTTGATCCGGGCGTCGGGCCGGTCGACCTTGTTGATCACCAGGATCACCGGCAGCTCGGCCTCGAGGGCCTTGCGCAGCACGAAGCGGGTCTGGGGCTGGGGGCCTTCGGCCGCGTCGACGAGCAGCAGCACGCCGTCGACCATGGTGAGCGCCCGCTCCACCTCGCCGCCGAAGTCGGCGTGGCCCGGTGTGTCGACGATGTTGAGCTTCACGTCTCCGTACCGGACCGCGGTGTTCTTGGCCAGGATGGTGATGCCCTTCTCGCGCTCCAGGTCCATCGAGTCCATGACCCGCTCGACCACGTCCTGGTTGGCGCGGAAGATGCCCGACTGCCACAGCATGGCGTCGACCAGCGTGGTCTTGCCATGGTCGACGTGGGCCACGATGGCCAGGTTGCGCAGGTCTCGGCGCGCGGGCATGGACTGCCTTTCGTTCGGGGTGCCGCGACGGAACGGCCGCCAGCCGGTCCATTCTACGTGGTGGCCGGTCCAGACGGGGACACCGCCGTGTCTAGCCTGGCCTCGTCGACCGAGGAAGGAGCCGCGGATGCAGCTGGCGATGATCGGCCTGGGCCGCATGGGGGCCAACATGGTGCGGCGCCTCATGCGCGACGGCCACGAGTGCGTGGTCTACGACGTCAACCCGGGCTCGGCCGCGGCGCTGGAGGCGGAAGGGGCGGTGGCCGCGTCGTCGCTCGACGAACTGGCCGCCAAGCTCACGCCGCCCCGGGCGGTGTGGATCATGGTGCCCGCGGCCTTCGTCGGGTCGACGGCCATGGAGCTGGCCGAGCATCTCGAGCCGGACGACATCATCATCGACGGGGGCAACTCCCACTACCGCCTGGACATCGAGCGGGCCGCCGCCCTGTCGCCCAAGGGCATCCACTACGTCGACGTGGGCACCAGCGGGGGCGTGTTCGG
>JBOGIE010000486.1:0-1440 GCA_050742435.1 Acidimicrobiales bacterium
CCAGGCCTTCAACCTGCTGCCCACCCTCACCGCGGCCGAGAACATCACCCTGCCCCTGGCCCTCGCCGGCCGTCGCCCCGACCCCGACTGGTTCGAGACGGTGATCGACGTCGTGGGCCTGCGGGACAGGCTGGGCCACCGCCCCGCCGAGCTCTCGGGCGGCCAGCAGCAGCGGGTGGCCGCGGCCCGGGCCCTCGTCGCCCGGCCCGAGATCATCTTCGCCGACGAGCCCACCGGCAACCTGGACTCCAAGGCCGGCGCCGAGCTCCTGGCCTTCATGCGCCGGGCGGTCGACGCCTTCAACCAGACCATCGTGATGGTCACCCACGATCCGGTGGCCGCCTCGTACGCCGACCGGATCGTGTTCCTGGCCGACGGCCAGGTCGTGGACGAGATGTTCGACCCCACTGCGGACCGGGCGATCGACCACATGAAGCAACTGGGAGGCTGACGTGCGGCGCCTGCTGCGGGGAGCGCTGGCGCACGGCACACGCCTCCTCGGCACGGCGCTCGCAGTCGCCCTGGCCGTCACCCTGGTGTCGGGGACCTTCATCCTCACCGACACGATCGACGCCGCCTTCCACCGGGCCTCGGCCGACACCGGCGAGTCGTCCGACCTGGTCATCCGCTCGACCGCCCTCTTCGCCGCCCAGGCCACCAGCCTCCCCGAGCGCGAGCCGGTGCCCGAGTCGCTGGTCGACCGGATCCTGGCCATCCCCGGGGTCAAGGCGGCGTGGACCGCCATCCAGGGCTACGCCGAGCTGGTCGACGCCCAGGGGCAGGCCATCGACGGCAAGGGCCTGCCGACGGTCGGGAGCTCGGTCACGCCCAACGTCACCCTGGCCGCCGGCAGCGCGCCCACCGGGCCGGACGAGATCGCCATCGACCTGGAGACCGCCCGCCGCCACGGCCTCGAGCTGGGCGACAAGATCAAGGTCCTCTTCTCCGGCTCCACCCAGGAGTTCACCATCGGTGGCCTCCTCAAGGCGGCGGGCGACGTGGTGGCGTCCACCAAGGCCATCTTCGACTCGGTCACCGCCCAGCGGATGCTCGGCGAGGAAGGCAAGGTCGACGCCATCCCCGTCCAAGCCGAGCAGGGCGTGGCCCCCGAGGAGCTGCGGGCCCGGATCAACGCCGCCCTGCCCGACGAGTACGAGGCCGTCACCGCCGCCCAGGTGGCGCTCGAGTCGGCCGAGTCGTGGACCAAGGCCGTCGGGTTCCTGCCCACCGCCCTGCTGCTCTTCGCCGCCGTCGCCCTCCTGGTCGGCGGCTTCATCATCGCCAACACCTTCTCCATCCTCGTGACCCAGCGAGGTCGGGAGCTGGCCCTGCTGCGCTCGCTCGGCGCCAGCCGGGCCCAGCTCACCGCCTCGGTCCTGCTCGAGGCGCTGGCCGTGGGGCTGGTGGGGTCGGTGGCCGGCGTCCTCCTCGGGTTCGGCG
>JBOGIE010000487.1:0-1410 GCA_050742435.1 Acidimicrobiales bacterium
TCGGCCGCCTCGTCGACGGTGTAGCCCTCGGTCGTCAGCAGCCGCCGCAGCAGGGTCCGGATCGACGTGTCGTCGTCCACCACGAGGATGCGCGGACCGCCTGCCTGCGCGTCCTCGTCCACCCTGCCCAGAGTAACGCCGGTGCCCCGCCCCGGAGGTGTCCCTCGAACATCAACTTCCTCACTACGAAAGATCAACTTCTCACAACAAAGCGCTTAAGTGCCCCGCGCCTCCGCCGATACACATCTCGCCGGACAACAAAGCCCGGCGATCTCCTCCAAGAGCGGAGGAGAACCACCCCACACGGAGGTCTTTCCCATGCGCAAGCTGATCCCTGTCGTCGGTCCCATCCTCGCCGCTGTCCTGGCCATGATCCCCATCGTCGGCGCCATCCTGGCCGGCGTGGTGGCGTAGGACGCCGCACCGCAATGCCCTCGTCGACGACCACGGCCCGGGGCGGGCGACCCCTCCCGGATGCCGACCTGCCGGTCGCCCCGCTCCCGTCCTCCCAGCCGCCCTCTCCCTCGTCCGGACGGCGCGGCCTGGGAGGGACGGAGTCGCTGGCCACCGGCTGTGCCTTGGTGGTGTGCCTCGTGGCTCAACTGCCCCACCGCGTACTGGACGCCACCGGCATCCGGGCATGGGGTCTCGCACTGGTCGTCGCCGTCGCCGTCGTGAGCGGTGTCCGGGCTCTCGCTCGGATGCCGCTCACGCTGGTCCGCTCGCTCCGGGAGGAGCCCAGCCGGGGTACCGCCCTCCGGCGCTGGGCACGACAGGAGCTCACCATCGCCACCGTCTCGGTCGTCGCCGGAGCGGCCCTGACCCTGCCGCTCTACGCCCTGCTGCGGGCGACGCCCGCGTGGTGGCTGCCGGCCTCGATCCTCTTCGCCGGCCTCACCGTCCTCTGGCAGCTCATGCTCCCCTTCGTCATGGGCGCCCAGGCCGGGCCGCTCACCGCCGCCGGCGACACCGACGACCGGCGGCTGCGGGCCCTGGCGGCGCGAGCCGGCGTCGAGGTCCCGGGCGGGGTCGCGGTCGCCGGCAAGCCGGGAAGCCGGCGCTGCAACGCCTACGTGGTGGGCCTCGGGCCCACCCGGCGGGTCGTGCTCGAACAGGGCGTGGCCGCCTGGCCGGCCGAGCTGGTCGACCAGGTGGTCGCCCACGAGCTCGGCCACCTGCGCCTGGCCCACAACGCCCGCCGCCTGCCCCTCACCCTTCTCGCCCAACTGGGCACCCTGGCCGCGGCCGCCGCCGCGCTGTCGGTCCAACCGCTGCTGGACTGGGTCGAACAGCGCCTCACCGTGGGGCCCGATGGCCGCCACCTGCTTCATCCCTCCGAAACGCGACCCGCGCCCGGCGGCCATCACCACCAGAGTCATCGCCATCGCGCACATCTACCCATGGCCGCCC
>JBOGIE010000488.1:0-1406 GCA_050742435.1 Acidimicrobiales bacterium
CGGCGGGAATCACGAAGGTCGTCGGCCACCTCGGCCAGGCTGCCGGCCGTGGGTGCCGCCGGCCGGCGGACGAGGGCGGCGCCGGTGTCGTCCTCGGCGGTGGGGACGACCCCGAAGACGGTGTCGAGGGAGATGGCCTCGACGATGGGCGACAGGGCCAGGCCACCGGCCAGGATGTCGAGGAACTGCCGGGTCGCCCGCCAGTCCCGGGGGGCGACGGCCACCACGCCGCGCCGTTCGTCGTCGCCCGGGCGGTCGAGGTAGACCACGGCCAGGTCGGCGAGCAGCTGGTAGGCCCGCAGGGCCTGGTTGCCCTCGCCGAAGTGGGCGGCCAGGCCCCCGTCGTTGACGACCGCCTGCACCCGGGTCCGGCGACCAGTCAGCACGAACGGCCGGGTGAGGGTGAGCGTCTGGCCGGGGATGGGCGTGAGCAGCGCCTCACCGGTGACCACGCGGTCGAAGCCACGGCCGGCCAGGACGTCGACCACGCTGGGGTCGAGCGCCTCCTCGGCGATCCACGTGCGGGTGTCGATCCGGGCGCCCAGGACGTCGGTCAGCGTCGCCGACCCCCGGCCGAGCTGGCTGGCGACCTCGCCGTCCAGGCCGGCTTCCATGAGGGCGGCGAGGTTGGACGGCACGTAGGACCCGGTGATGGTCGACCGGTCGACCGTGGTCGCCTTGAGGGCGCTCAGCAGCCCCCGGGCCTTGGGATCGGTGCTGGAGGCCAGGGCGGCCACGGTCTCGGGCGTCGGGGCCAGGCTGAACGGCGTGGTGCGGACGGCCTCCACCCCCTGCGTCATGGCGGTGAGGGCGTCGCCGTCGGGGAGCAGGCGGTTTCCGTCGGGCTGGAGCGTGGGGGGGGCGTGGACCGGGAACACCAGGGAGACGCCTAGCTTGGGGGTGGCGTGGAGCTCGGGCGTGTGCAGCAGGTGGGTGACGAACCGGTCGACCACCGACCCGGCCAGGCGGTCGCGCAGCTCGACCCGCACCGGGTACACCCCGTCGCGGGGCGGCAGCAGGACGCGGGACGGATCTCGGGGCAGGGCCGGGTCGCGGATGCCGACCTCGATCACCACGTCGCCGTTGGGCTCGGGGCGCAGGCTGGCGAGGGGCACCGGCTGCAGGGCGATCAGGGACGAGTCGGCCATGCGGTCGGACAGCGTCTCGCCGAACTCCGACCGGGTGGCCACGGCCGGAAAGATGGTGAGGGCGAACTCCAGGTTGGACGCCCCGGTCGGGCGGTCGACCCGCACCCGCAGCAGGAAGTTGCCGCCCGTCCCCACCCACGGGGTCTGGGCCACGAACGTCATCCGTCCGCGGTTGGGAACGGGGGGCTGCTGGGCCCCGGCCGCCGCCGTCCCGGTCGGGGCGAGGGCCGCGAGCACCGCGAGGGCGAGGAGCATGGC
>JBOGIE010000489.1:0-1406 GCA_050742435.1 Acidimicrobiales bacterium
ACCGCCCCGTTGTCGGCCAGGGGGTGGGCGCGGGCGTCGGCGATGCCGGCGATCAGGGAGACCCGTACCGCCACGTCGGTGGGCAGGTCGTCGGGCCGGCCGCGGAGCACGTCCCGGTCCTCCAGCAGGGCGGCGACCACGCAGGCCGTCCAGCCCGCCCCGGCGTCCACCGCGCCGGCCACCATGCAGGCCAGCCTGGGATGCAGCGGCAGCTCGGCCATGGCCCGCCCCAGCGACGTCGGCCGCCCCTCGACGTCGACCGCCCCGAGCATGCGCAGCAGCGATGCCGCCTCGTCCAGGGCCCGGCGGGGCGGCTGGTCGAGGAACGGGAGCGAGGCCGGGTCGGCGCCCCACACGCCCAGCTCCAGGGCCAGGCCGGCCAGGTCGACGGTCAGGATCTCCGGGTCGGGGTGGGGGCGGCGGGCGGCGTGCTCGAACTTCGACCACAGCCGGTACGCCACCCCCGGTCCCAGCCGGCCGGCCCGGCCGGCCCGCTGCTCCGCCGACGCCCGGGAGATCGGTCCCGTCTGCAGCCGGGTCAGCCCGCTGCGGGCGTCGAAGCGGGGCGTACGGGCCTGGCCGGAGTCCACGACCACCCGCACCCCCTCCACGGTGAGGCTGGTCTCGGCGATGTCGGTGGCCAGCACGACCCGCCGACGGCCCGGCGGCGACGGGGCCAGGGCGGCGTCCTGGGCGGCGACCGGGAGGGCGCCGAACAGCGGCCGCACGTCAACGTCGGGCGGCAGGACCCCCTGCCCGGTGAGCGCCGCCTCGACCCGGCGGATGTCGCCCGCGCCGGGCAGGAACACCAGGACGTCGCCCGGCTCCTCCCGGACCGCCCGCCGCACCGCAGCGGTGACCGCCCGGTCGAGGCGCTCCCGCGGTGGGGTGGGCAGCCAGCGCACCACCACCTCGTGGGCCCGGCCCTCGCTGGTCACGACCGGCGCGTCCCCGAGGAGGGTGGCCACCCGGGCCGCCTCCAGGGTGGCCGACATGGCCAGCAGGCGGAGGTCGGGGCGCAGAGCGGGCCGGGCGTCGAGGACCAGGGCGAGGCCCAGGTCGGCGTGGAGGTTGCGCTCGTGGAGCTCGTCGAACACGACCAGGCCCACGCCGGGCAGCGACGGGTCGTGCTGCAGGCGCCGGGTGAGGATGCCCTCGGTCACCACCTCGATGCGGGTGCCCCGGCCGACGCGGCGCTCGTCGCGGGTGCTGTAGCCGGCCGTCGCCCCCACCTCCTCGCCCAGCAGCGACGCCATGCGCCTGGCCGCGGCCCGGGTGGCCAGCCGGCGGGGCTCGAGCACCACGATCCGACGCCCGTCGAGCCACGGCTCGTCCAGGAGCCGGAGAGGGACGACCGTGGTCTTGCCCGCGCCCGGCGGCGCCACCAGCACCGCCTGCCCGGCGTC
>JBOGIE010000490.1:0-1392 GCA_050742435.1 Acidimicrobiales bacterium
AGCGCCTGCACGCCCATCCGGGCGACCACGCCGCGGTGCCCGTCGAGGAGATCGTCTTCTCGGCCCGGTTCCTGGCCCGCCACCTGGCCCCTCACGCCGGGGACGGCGTCGAGGCGATGTGACCGCGCGGGCAACGGGTGACGACGTGGTTGGGGAAGACCTGGACCGCCAGCCGCCGCCCGCACTCGGGGCAGAAGCGGGGCGGGTCGAGGTCGCTCGTGCAGCCGCCCGAGCACCCGGTCGACGGCCGCCCGCAGCCCGTGCAGTGCTGCGGCCCGGTGTTCACAGCACCTTGGACAGCGCCCCCACGGGCATGCCCAGATCGGCCAGGAGATCCAGGTCCTCCTGGGGGTGGCGGCCGAGGGTGGTCAGGTAGTTCCCCACGATGAGGGCGTTGATGCCGGAGGTGAGGCCCAGGGCCTGGAGCTGGCGCAGGGTGACCTCCCGGCCGCCGGCGTAGCGCAGGATCACCCCGGGCAGGGCCAGCCGGAACAGGGCGATCCACCGGATGGCCTCGAGCGGTTCGAGCAGGGGCCGCCCGGCCAGGGGCGTGCCCGGGCGGGGGTTGAGGAAGTTCACCGGCACCTCGGCCGGGTTGACGTGGCGCAGCTGGCCGAGCAGCTCCAGGCGCTGGGCGTCGGTCTCGCCCATGCCCAGCAGCACCCCGCAGCACAGCTCCATGCCCGCCTCCCGCACCAGGCGGCAGGTGTCGACCCGCTCCTCCCAGGTGTGGGTGGTGACCACCTGGGCGAAGAACGACCGGGCCGTCTCCAGGTTGTGGTTGTAGCGGTGGAGGCCGGCGGCGGCCAGGCGCCCGGCCTGCTCGGGCGTGAGGATGCCCAGGCTGGCGGCCACGTTGAGCCCGGTGCGGTCGCGGATGAGGGGGATGGCCTCGATCACCCGGGCCAGCGTCCGCTCGTCGGGACCCCGCAGGGCGACGACGATGCAGAACTCCGACGCCCCCAGGCGGGCCGTCTCCTCCGCCGCGCCCAGCAGGTCGTCGAGGTCGAGCAGGGGGGCGGCCCGCACCGGGGAGGAGAACCGGGCCGACTGGCTGCAGAAGTGGCAGTCCTCCGGGCAGCCGCCGGTCTTGGCCGAGACGATGCCCTCGACCTCGACCGTTGGCCCGCACCAGGCCAGCCGCACCTGGTGGGCCAGGGCGGCCAGGGCGGGCAGGGATCCCGGCGGCAGGGCGGCCACCGCTTCGAGCTCGGCGGCGGTCAGCGGCCGGCGCTGGTCGAGCAGGGCGGCGGAGGCGGCGGCCAGGGCGGGGGTCGTCACCGCGGCAACCGTATCCACTGATCGGAAAGTAGGGCTCAAGGCGGCCGCCGGTCTGGTCGACAAGGGCAGGTATGACGGTGACCTCGCCTCAGGTCATGCAGCGGCTCGCGC
>JBOGIE010000491.1:0-1383 GCA_050742435.1 Acidimicrobiales bacterium
TCGACGACGAGCTCCACACCCACTTCAACGAGCAGCTGCGCACCATGGGCGCCTTCCTCGACGGCCGGGTCACCTACGAGCTGATGGCCGCCTTCTGGCCGACCGCCGACACCGACCCGGCGAGCACGCCGCCCATGGTGGAGTTCGCCCGCATCTGGCGGGCATGCCCAAGGTCGTCTACTCCCGGACCCTTGAGGAGGGGCGCTGGAACACCACCGTCGCCCGCGACGTGGTCCCCGAGGAGGTCAGGGAGCTGCAGGCGACGGCGGGTGGCGACCTGGCGGTCGGCGGCGCCGGCCTGGCCGCCTCGTTCCTGCGCCACGACCTCATCGACGAGTTCCGGGTCTACGTGCACCCGGTCGTCCTGGGCGGGGGCACGCCGATGTTCGGGCCGTCGGACACCCGGATCCACCTCCGGCTGGCGGAGACCCGGACCTTCGGCACCGGCGTGGTGCTCCTCCGCTACGAACGGGTGGCCCGCCGACCTGGCTGACTAGCCGGGACGCTTCTTCGTCGCCCGCTTGGCCGCTGCCGCCGGGGCCGGGGACTTTCTCGCCCGCTTGGCCGGCGGGGCGGGCTCGGTGGCCGCCTTCGCCGCCGGCCTGGTTGTCCGCTTGGCGGGTGTGGCGGTTGTCCGCTTGGCGGGTGTGGCGGTCGTCCGCTTGGCGGGTGTGGCGGCCGGCGCCGCGGCCCTGGTCGTTCGCTTGGCCGGGGCGGGGGGCGAGGCCGCGGCCGGCGCCGCCTTCGGAGTGGTCCGCTTGGCCGGAGCGGGAGCAGGGGAAGCGGCCTCCGGTTCCGGGGCGGGAGCGGGGGCCGGCCGGGGCCGGAGAATCTCGTTGACCGGGCGCCGGGGGCGGGCCTGGCCGGGGCCGGCCGGGGGCGGGGGAATGTCGACGGGCGGGCGGGCGGCCAGCTCGCGGTTGATGTCGCCCATCCGGGAGGCGAGGCCCTTCCACTCCTCGGCGGGCGGGCGGCCCTTCTTGGTGGCCGCCTCGATGGCCTGCCTGGCCTGGGCCTCGGCTTCCTCTCGCGAGTAACGCGGCTCGCGTCCGAAATAGCGTCCCACGGGTGCGACCTTCCTCTCGGCGGAGAGCGGGGGCGACGTGCAAGGAGCCGGCCCGCGCCGTTGGGGTACGGATGAAGTCTCGCGTGGTGGTGGCAGGCCCGCAACGAGCGGTTCGAAGGTTTCGGCCCGGCGGGCGACGAGGCCCTACAGCTCCTCGGCCAGCTTGGGCTCGAGCCGGGAGAACACGAAAACGCCCAGGGCCAGGGTGGCGCCCGACACGCCCAGCAGGTACAGCGTGTCGAGCAGGGCGGGGAAGCGGAGGTCGTAGACGCAGTCGCGGTAGGCCTCGACGAACCGCACCATGGGGTTCAGCTTGT
>JBOGIE010000492.1:0-1369 GCA_050742435.1 Acidimicrobiales bacterium
CGGCCGGGCTGGCCCAGCGGGCCTCGCCCCACTGGTTGCAGTTGGCGTAGGTGGCGTCGTAGACCTCGGAGTTGTCCCAGATGCCGGTCTGCACCAGGCTCGTGGGCCGGGCGCCGACCTGCTCGTACGCCGGGTTGGCCTCCAGGAAGAAGTCCACCAGGTCGTCCCAGATGCGGCAGATGACCTTGCACCAGTCGAGGATCTTGCCGAGCTGCATGTAGTACTCGTTGAACGTCGACGTGGTCACCGTGGTCGACATCCCGCCCGGCACGATGGTGCTCGGGTGCGGGAACTTGCCGAACATCAGCTGGCACATGATCCGCCCCACCCGGGTCCACTCCAGGGCCTCCAGGTAGATCTTCCCGGTCAGCGGGTTGAGGGCGTCCATGATGTCCTTGATCGTCGTGTAGCCGTGCAGGTCCCCGTGAGGGGCGAGCGTCTTCTCGGCCCGGGTGACCAGCTCGGGGTTGGTCACGCTGACGATGGCGGTGGAGTAGTCGGGGCCGGCGAGGATCCCCAGGTGGAGGGGGCGGTCGTAGAACATCTCGCCCACCTCACCGAGGTTGCGCACCTCGACGCCGAGCGGCGGGGGGCACACGCCGAAGGCCTGCTCGATGGTGAGGGCGGAGCAGGAGGCGTGGGTGCCGCCGCACACCCCGCAGGCCCGGGACGTGATGTCGATGGCGTCTCTGGGGTCGCGGCCCTCGAGGATCACCTCGTAGCCACGGAAGAGCATGGCCCGGGCGTGGGCGTCGACCGCCCGGCGGTTCTCCAGGTCCAGCACCGTGTGCACGGCCAGCGCCCCGGCCACCCGGGTCATGGGGTCGATGTTCCAGTCCCGCAGCCGGGGCGGGGCCGCCAGCTGGGCGCCGGGACCGCCCTGGCGGCGGACGAAGCCCTTGGGCTCCGCCACGGTCACCGAGTACGGGTCGGCGACTCCCTCACGAAGGCGGGCCTTGCCCGTCTGGTCGAACTCGATGGGAAGGTTCTTGAAACACACAGACGTGCTCCTCTGCTGGACGGGAGGACGGAAAGCTCTGGGTTCACCCTCCCACTTAGCTGTTGCCGAGCGATACAGTCATAAGCCTTGCTGCTGAACCTCTGGAGGGGTGATGGAGACGACGGGCGACCGGGTGCCGAGCGGGGTTTCCGACCTGGACGATCTGCTGGGCGGGCTGCTGCTCGGTGACAACGTGGTGTGGGTCATCGACGACGGCCCCGTGGTCCGCATGCTGGAAGACGCCCTGCTGGCCGAGGTCACCGCCCGGGGCGAGGGCTGCTTCTACGTCACGGCAGGACTCGATCCGGGAAAGCTCCAGGACCGGCTGGGCCCCGGGGTGACGGTCCTCGACGCCCGCGCCCGCGGCCC
>JBOGIE010000493.1:0-1369 GCA_050742435.1 Acidimicrobiales bacterium
CGCCTGGTGGCCGACCTGGCCGGCCTTCACCCGCCCCTGCCCGAGGTCATCCCCGGCTTCCACGACGTCCCCGCCCGCCTGGGCGCCCTGGAACGGGCCCAGCAGGCCGACACCGCGGGCCGGGCGGCGGAGTGCCGCCCCGAGGTGGCCGCGGTGCTGGACCACGCCGGCCTGGCCCGGCAGGTGGCCGAGGCGCGGGTCGGCGGCCGGCTGCCCGAGCGCACGGTGCACAACGACGCCAAGACCGAGAACCTCCTGTTCGACGCGGCCACCGGCGACGCCCTGTGCCTGGTCGACCTGGACACCGTGGGCCCGGGCACCGTGCTCTTCGACCTGGGCGACCTGGTCCGCTCGGGCGCCACCGCGGCTCCCGAGGACGGCCGCCCCGACCACCTCACCGTCGACCCCGAGATCGTGGCCGCCCTGCTGGACGGCTACGCCTCCGCCGGCACCGGCTTCCTCACCGAGGCCGAGGTGGCCTTCCTGCCCCTGGCCGGGCCGCTCATGGCCCTGGAGTCGGCCGCCCGCTTCCTCACCGACCACCTCCAGGGCGACGTCTACTTCCGCATCGAGGGCCCCGGCCACAACCTGCGCCGGGCCCGAAACCAACTGCGGGTCCTCGAGCTCCTGCTGGCCGGATGAGGGTCGACGCCGGGCGGGCGGCCCGCACCTACCGCCTGGTCGACGGCCGCCCCCGGACCACCGAGCTGGTCGTCCACGGGCGGGACGTGGCCGTCGACGGCTCCGAGCTCGGCCTCACCGTCGACGGCCGCCGCCTGACCGACGCCGACCTGGAGGTGTCGGGCGTCGAGGAGGCGCCCGGCCACCGCCGCCTGTCCTGGACGCTCACCCTCCCGGACGGCTCGCTGGCCGCCCGCATGGTGGTCGAGGCCGATCCGTACGCGGGCGTGGTCCGCAAGTGGGCCGAGGTCCGCGGGCGGGGGCGGCTGGAGCACGTGCGCCTCGACGCCTGGCCCGGGCTGGCGGCCGAGGGGTTCGAGACCACGGGCGAACCGGTGCCCTACAACGAGGGCCCGGTCGGCCTGGGCCAGCCGGTCTTCGGGCCCGATTCGGGCCTCTTCGCCGGCATCGAGCACCCGGCGGCGGAGAACCTGGTCGGCCCCGGCGGCACAGGGGTCACCCTCGACCTGCCCCTGGCCGTCGACCTGGGCCCCGACCCGTACCGGACCCCCGCCGCGGTGGTGGGCGCCGGCGGCCTGGACGACTTCTGGGACTACGTCGACACCCTCCGCCCGGTCCCGCCCCGCCTCGTCGCCCTGGCCAACAACTGGTACCACCTGGGCGCCACCGGCCGGATGGACGAGGGTTCGGTGCGGGCCGAGATTGCCGGCTTCGACCGGGTGGCCGC
>JBOGIE010000494.1:0-1365 GCA_050742435.1 Acidimicrobiales bacterium
AAACTTTGCCGCCGGTGTCGATCCGGGCGATCGTCGTTCGTAGACAAGGTGAGGGCAGGGCAGAGTGCCCAGGTCCCAGTGACCAGCCCCTACCGAGAGGAGATTCCGATGACGCAGTACCTGCTTTCCGTGCACATGGTCGAGGGTGAGGCGCTGCCCAGCGACGAGGAGATGCAGCAGGCGTACAAGGACGTCGACGCCTTCAACAACGAGCTCCAGACCAGCGGCAACTGGGTGTTCGCCGGCGGTCTGCACCCGGCCGACACCGCCACCGTCGTCTCGGTCAAGGACGGCGAGGTCATCACCACCGACGGCCCCTTCGCCGAGACCAAGGAGCAGCTGGGCGGGTTCTGGGTCATCGAGGCCGCCGACCTCGATGCCGCCCTGGCCCTGGCGGCCAAGGCCACCGTGGCCTGCAAGGCGCCCGTCGAGGTCCGCCCCTTCCAGGACTAGCCGGGGTGCCGGCCACCGACGCCACCGCAGTCGAGCAGACGTTCCGGCAGGAGTTCGGCCGTGCCGTCGCCACGCTCGTCCGCCTCCTCGGCGACATCGACCTCGCCGAGGAGGCGGTCCAGGAGGCGTTCGTGGTGGCCGTGCAGCGCTGGCCCGGCACCGGCGTACCCCCCAACCCGGGAGGCTGGATCGTCACCACCGCCCGGAACCGGGCCATCGACCGCCTGCGCCGGGAGTCCTCCCGCGACGACCGCCACGCCCAGGCCGTCCTCGTCCACCAGCGCGACCAGCCCCAGGAGGTGGGACCCGTGCGCGACGACCGCCTCCGCCTGATCTTCACCTGCTGCCACCCGGCCCTCGCCCCCAGCGCCCAGGTGGCCCTCACCCTCCGCCTGCTGGGCGGCCTGGAGACCGACGAGATCGCCCGCGCCTTCCTCGTCCCCGAGGCCACCATGGCCCAGCGCCTGGTACGGGCCAAACGCAAGATCCGTGCCGCGGCCATCCCCTACCGCGTCCCGAGCGACGCCGAGCTCCCCGACCGCCTCCGCCCCGCGCTGGCCGTCGTCTACCTGATCTTCAACGAGGGCTACTCCGCCTCCGCCGGTGATGCCCTGGTGCGGTCGGACCTCTGCGCCGAGGCCATCCGCCTGGCCCGGCTCCTGGCCGAGCTCATGCCCGACGAGCCCGAGGTGCTCGGCCTCCTCGCCCTCCTCCTGCTGACCGAGTCCCGCCGGGCCGCCCGCACCGCGGGCGACGGGTCGCTCGTCCTCCTGGGCGACCAGGACCGGTCGCTCTGGGACCGGAACCTCATCGCCGAGGGCCAGGCCCTGGTCACCGCCTGCATCCGCCGCAACCGCCCCGGCCCCTATCAGTTGCAGGCGGCCGTCAACGCCGTCCACAGCGACGCCCCGA
>JBOGIE010000495.1:0-1364 GCA_050742435.1 Acidimicrobiales bacterium
CCGAATCGCCCACACTGGGGCCTGTCTCAGCCCTTCGGCATGCTGTTGCGGTGGACATCCGGCACCGCCTCAACCAGATCGCTGCGTCTCAACACAGCCTCATCACGTTGGACCAGGCCCTGAAGGCCGGGCTCAGTGTCGGGCAGGTACGCCAGCGCGTGCGTTCCGGCGAGTGGTCGGTCGCCCGGCCGCGGGTGTACGCCGTGGCCGGTGCTCCCGCAACGTGGGTCCAGGCGGTGGCGGCTGCGGCCTTCAGCCTCCAGCCACGGGCGTGGCTCTCGCATCATGCCGCCGGCCAGCTATGGAACTTCGACGACACGGCGACAGAGGCGATCGAGGTGATCCTCGACTTCGATCGGCGGGTGAGGATGGCCGGCGTCCGCAGCCACCGGACGCAGGCGCTGTTCAGCGCCGATCTGACCCGCCACCTCCGGATCCCGGTCACCACCCCGGAGCGCACGCTGGTCGATCTCTCCGCCGCCTTCTCGGTGCCTGCTCTCGGCCGGATGCTCGACGATGGTCTGCGTCGCCGGCTGATCCGCCTGGACCGCCTCCGGGCATGTGTCGGCCGGCTGCCGAAGGCACCCGGTCGGCGCCCCGCTTCAATCCACCAGCTGCTCGCCGAGCGGCTGCCGGGCTACGACCCAGGGGACAGCGACCTGGAGACCCGTGTGCTGCGGGCCCTCGTGGCGGCGGGACTGCCGGTCCCGGTCCAGCAGTTCCGCGTGCCCATCGGGGGGCGCACGTGTCGCATCGATCTCGCCTACCCCGCCGCCCGGCTTGCCATCGAACTGAACGGCTGGGAGTTCCACAAGAGCCGATCGGCCTTCGACGACGATCGCGCCCGGGTCAACGCCCTTGTACTCGCCGGCTGGACCGTCCTGGAGTTCACCTCGCGGTCGTCTGACGCCACGATCGTCGGCTCGGTGACCACCGCGCTCGCCCGGTGTGGGCGATCCGGTGCGGCATAACGCCGCGGATCGCCCAGACTCGGGAGGTAGCGTCACCCGGTGGCCGAGGATCTGTTCGGGGCGGCCTTGCAGGAGCGGCTGCGGCGGCAGGCGCCTCTGGCCGCCCGGTTGCGGCCGGCGACGCTCGACGAGGTGGTCGGCCAGGAGCACCTGGTGGGGCCCGGTGGGCCCCTGCGGCGGCTGATCGAGGCCGACCGCATGTCGTCGGTCATCCTGTGGGGGCCGCCCGGGACGGGCAAGACCACGCTGGCCAAGCTGATCGCCGGGGCCACGGCCCGGTCGTTCGAGACGCTGTCGGCGGTCACCGCGGGCGTGAAGGACGTGCGGGACGTGGTGGCGCGGGCCCGCACCCGCCTGGCCGAGCAGGGGCAGGGGACGATCCTGTTCCTCGAC
>JBOGIE010000496.1:0-1363 GCA_050742435.1 Acidimicrobiales bacterium
CGGGGGGCGATGCCGGCCGCCTCGGCCACCTCGCCGACGGTGGCCGCCCCGCCCAGCAGGGCGTCGTAGAGGCCCAGGCGGTTGCCCAGGTGGATGCCGAACAGCTCCAGGGCCCCGATGGCGGCGTCGAGCACCCGCTGGTCGAGCGTGGTCACGGTGGGCACGGTAACGGACATGGCCAACTTCCTCCTGTGTTCGATCCTCACTGGCTGAGGCGTGAGGCGGCGCCTCCCAACGCGAGGCCCCCACCCCCCTGCCGAACTGGTGACAGTCAGTGCGATATAGCGCACGAGATGTCACCAGTTCGGGATGGGGGTGTCGCTGGTGTTGCTGGTGTTACTTTTGGGGCCATTGTGGCGACCCGTCCGGCGACCAAGAAGGCGGCTCCGGCCAGGAAGGCCGCGGCCCGGAAGGCGGCGCCGCCCCCCAAGGCCAAGGAGAAGCCGCCCCGGCTGGGTGGGCACGGGTACGACGTGGGCGGGCTGGTGCTCGTCCTGCTGGCCCTGGTCACCGCCCTGGCCACCTACGGCGACCTGGCCGGCCCGGCCGGGCGGGCCCTGGGCGACGGGGCGGGGGTGGTCCTGGGCTACGGCCGGTGGGCCCTGCCCTTCCTGCTGGCCGGGGCGGGGGCCATGCTGCTGTGGCGGGAGACCCCCGGCGACCCGGGGCGGCTGGCCATAGGCCTGTCCATGGCGACGGTGGCCGGCTGCGGGCTGATCCACCTGCTCGCCGACGGGCCCGGCTGGGGCGCCCCGGCGCCCGACCTCCGCGCATCGGGCGGGATCGTCGGCACCCTCGCCGCCGTCCCCCTGCGCACGGTGCTGGCCGGTCCGGGCGCCGCGGCCGTGCTCCTCACCCTCCTGGGTGTGGCCATGCTCGTCCTGGCCCGCACGACCGTCCGCACGGCCGCCTCCCAGGCCGCGGGGGTGGCCCGCAAGGCCGGCACCCGCACCGCGGCCCTCGGCCGGACCCTGTTCGACCTCCGGCCCCCGCCCCTTCCCGCCGTCCCCGAGGCCGAGGTCGAGGCCCCCCTGCCCGAGCTCAGCGCACCGCAGCCCGAGCCCAGCACCCCCGCCCCGGTCGAGATCCGCCTGCCCCCGACGCCCACGCCCACGGCGGAGGACGCCCAGGCCGAGCAGCCCGAGCAGCTGGCCATCTCCCTGGGGCCGGCGGCCGAGCCCAGCGCGTGGAAGCTCCCCCCTCTCACCCTGCTCAAGCGGGGCAAGGCCCATGAGGTCGACCAGGCCCTGGTCGAAGCGGAAGGCCGGACCCTGGAACGGGCCCTGGCCGCCCACGGGGTCGACACCGCCCTGGTCGGCATGACCGTGGGCCCCACCGTCACCCGCTACGAGCTGGCCCTGGG
>JBOGIE010000497.1:0-1362 GCA_050742435.1 Acidimicrobiales bacterium
GTGTGCGGTCGTCCGGGATTGGAACGGGACGATGGCCTGGCGGGCCCGCACCCGGCTGGCGCTCCTGACGGCGTCGTTCGCCCTTGCGACCGGCGAGGTGGAATCGGCCGCCGCCCAGGCTCGGGCCGTGGCCATCGAAGCGGCGGCGGCGGACAACCCCCGCCACGCCCTCCGGGCCCGGCTGGTGGAGGCGCAGGCCCGTGCCCTCGCCGGTCAGCCGGTCGACGCGGGCGAGGTGGATGCCGCGCTCACGGCCCTTGACCGGTGCGCGGGCCTGGAGTCATGGCGCATCACCGCCGAGGCGGCGGCGGCGTGCGGGGTGGAACGGTGGGCGGTCGATGCCGAGCGGCGGGCCGCCACGCTCCTGGCCCAGGCCGGCCCGTACACCGACCGCGCCCGACGGTGGGTGGAGCAGACGCTGGAGGGCATCAGGGGGTCAACGCGGCGATGACGAGAACCGACCGTTCGAGCGGGGGCCACCCCGCACCGAGACGGGCCAGCGCGTCGGCCACGAGGGCGGAGCGCTCGAGGCTGCCCAGCGAGGCCACGAACGGCGCCGCCTGCGCCAGGTCGAGCCGCCAGGCCACCATCTCCGTGGCGCCCAGCTCCGGGAACCCCACCCGTAGGGCATGGACCGTCGGGTCGAGGCCGGCCAGACGGGCGACGTGGGCGCAGCGGTCACCGGTGCCGAGGGCGAAGGCGCCGGTCGACCGCATGCGCTGGAACCAGGGCGGTGGGCACCAGCCGCGGGCCGTGAGGGCGGCATCGACGGCGTGCTTCACCGGGTGGTCGTCGTCTTCGGCATAGGAACTGACGAGGATCGGCCCGCCGGGCACGGTGACCCGCTTGGCCTCGACCAGGGCACCGACGGGGTCGTCGACGTGGTTCAGCGAGAACGAGGCGACGACACCTCCGAGCGACCGGTCGGCCAGAGGCAGGGCGCCGGCCTCGGCGACGGCTGCCGGAGGCCGATCGTCCCGGCCGGCGCCGAGCATGCCCAGGGCCACGTCCACCGCGACCACCCGCCCACCGGCCCGGGCGATGGCCCGGGAGGCGGCGCCGGTGCCCGCCCCCAGGTCCAGCACGAGCCGGTCCCGGAGCGGCACCGGCGAGAGGCCGACGACCACTTCGGCGAGACGGTCGTAGACGGGTGCCGGGCCGCGCGCCCAGGCGGCGGCGGTGGCCGAGTAGGCGGCGGCGACCGTGCCGGTCACAGGAACCGGGACGCCTCGCCGGCCCGGTCGCACCACCAACCCAGCTCTTCGGCGTCGCCCAGCGCCTTCTCCCACCCGAACAGCACCAGCGCGCCGAGCAGGCACAACCCGAGCTGGCGCTCCCACCACCCGGCCGTCTCCACCCCGT
>JBOGIE010000498.1:0-1357 GCA_050742435.1 Acidimicrobiales bacterium
TGGCCGGCGAGGTGGCCGTGCGGCGCCACGCCCTCGACGGGCTGCACCTCGAGCCGGGCTACGGGGTGGAGATCGGCATGCTGATCGACGTGGCCCGGCGGTTCGGCCCCGATGCCGTCACCCAGGCTGACCTGGGTGCGCGCGTCCACCGCAACCGGCCGCTGTCCGAGCTCGCCGGTCAGGCCGACGAGGTGCTGGCCGCCGTCCTGGCCCGGGTCGCCTAGCGGGTAGGGGCCCCACCCGCCCAGCCCGAACTGGTGACGGCCAGTGCGACATATCGCACTGAACGTCACCGGTTCGGGGCGGTGAAGCGGTCAGCCGGTGGTGCCGACCAGGGTCATCCCCGTCTCGGCGCAGAGGGCGGCCCGCACGTCGGCGAAGGCCTGCTCGATGGCGCGGACCGGAGCCACCACGCCCTGCGGGCGCCGCTCCAGCGCGGCGACCTCGATCTCCTCGGCCAGGGCACCCATCCGGGTGGCGCCGATGGCCGAGCAGCTGCCCTTGATGCGGTGGGCGGCCCGGGCCACGGCGGGCAGGTCGCCGGCCCGCTCCGCGGCCAGGAGGGCGGCGATGTCGGCCGGGGCGCCCTCGACGAAGGCGGCGGCCAGCTCCTCGAGGACCGCCGGCGTGCCCCCGCCGAGCTGGCGCAGGGTCTCGACGGTGGCGGGGTCCAGGAGGTCGTGGGGCGGGCCGGCGTCGCCGGCCGGGCCGGCGCCGGGGCCCCGGGGAGCCGGGACGACCAGCCCGTCCAGCACGGCGCCCAGGGCGTCGACGGTCACCGGCTTGGTGACGTAGGCGTCCATGCCGGCGGCGAGGCAGCGCTCCTCGTCGCCCTTCACCGCCGAGGCGGTGAGGGCCACGATGGGCACGTGGTGGCCGGGCGCCTCCCGGCGCCTGATCTCCGTCGACGCCTCGTAGCCGTTCATCTCCGGCATCTGGCAGTCCATCAGGACCGCGGCGTAGGGCACCCGCTCCAGGGCCTGCACCGCCTCCTTGCCGTTGGCCACCACGTCGACGCTGTAGCCCAGCCGCTTCAGCATGGCCGCGGCCACCTTCTGGTTCACCGTGTTGTCCTCGGCCACGAGCACCCGTGCGGAGCGTGGCGCCGGACGGGGGGCGGCCGAAGGCTCGGCGCGGTGCTCCGGCGCCTTGGCGTCGGGGGCCAGCACGGTGGCGAGGGTCTCGACCAGCTCGGCCTGGCGCACCGGCTTGGTGAGGCAGGCGGCGACGCGCTCGGAGGCGCCGGACCGGGACGACACGGCCGAGGTCAGCATGACGATCCGCAGGCGGTCGAGCCGGGGGTCGGCGGCCACCGCCTCGGCGAGCTGGCGCCCGTCCATGCCGGGCATGTGCCGGT
>JBOGIE010000499.1:0-1356 GCA_050742435.1 Acidimicrobiales bacterium
TCCCTTGTCGGCTGCTGTGTCGGCGGTGGGCTTGGGACGTCGTGGCGCGCGGGTCGCGGTGGGCGCCGTCCCGCCCCGGCTCCCGCCCCCGTTGGCCGGGCGCCGGTTGTCGGCCGCGGCCGGGGAGGAGTCTTCCGGCGCGGGGGGCGGGGCCGTCGCCGCCGCGCCGGTGGCCGCCTCCTTCGGCTCGTCGGTGCGTTCCTTGCGCCCTCGCCGGCGCGACCCCCGGTCGATCTTGGGCCGCACCGCGGTGGGCTGGACCCGGGCCCGCACCCGGGCCTCAGCGCGCAGCCGGCCGAACAGGCCGGCCTTGGGCTCCTGCACGACTTCGAACTCCGCCTCGCTCTCGTCGACTCCCAGCTGGTCCAGCGCCGCGTCCTTGGCTTCTTCGATGGTCCTGCCGGTGACCTCGACCCATTCCACGCCTAGCTGTCCTTCCTTCGCGAGTTCTTGGCCGACGTGCCGTTCCCCGGCTTGCCCCCCGGCGCAGGGAGGCCCTTGGGACGGGGCGACGGGGGGGGCCGCTTGCCCTTGGCCTGGGCCTTTCCCCCCGACTTCTTGGACGCGCCGCGCGGACCGCCGCCCCCACCACCGCCGCCCCCACCACCGCCGCCGCCCCCACGGCCGGTGCCGCCTCCCCCACCACCGCTGCGACCCGACGGTCGCCCGCCACCGCCACCCTTGCCGCCCTTGCCGCCCTTGGGGTTCCCGCTCCGGGCCGGTGCCGCGGCCCCCCCGCCCTTGGTCCCGTCCTTGCCGCCCTTGGTGGCGGACCCGGATCCCGCCCCCCCACCGGTGACGTGGGGAGGAGGAAAGGCCCGGAAGGTGACCGCCTGCTGGCCGATCTGCCAGAAGTTGGAGACGATGAAGTACACGACCACCCCGGCCGGGACCGAGAGGGACACCACGCCGATGACGATCGGGAAGATCTTCCCGATCATCTGCATCTGGGGGTTGATCGACTCCTTGGGCAGGCGGGCGGTCATCTGACGCTGCTGGTAGTAGCCGGTGGCCACGGTGAGGGCCACCAGCACGTAGTAGGGGAGGGCGTCGACCCCACCGACCGACGAGGCGGTCCTGGCCAGGTCGAAGCCCCACGACACCATGGCCCCACCCGACTCGACCAGCGAGCTGTAGAGCCTGCTGTCGCGGGGGACGTGCTTGGGCCCCCCGGAGTGGCTGAGGTCGAGAATCAGCCGGTACAGGACGATGAAGAGCGGCGCCTGCAAGAGGATGGGCAGGCAGCCCGACAAGGGGTTGACCTTGTTCTCCTTGTAGAACTTCATCATCTCTTCGTTGAGCTTCTGGCGGTCGTTCTTGTACTTCGCCTGCAGCCGCTTGAGCTCCGGCTGGATG
>JBOGIE010000500.1:0-1354 GCA_050742435.1 Acidimicrobiales bacterium
CGACAACTGGATCACGGGGGTGAACGCCCCCTCGTTCCGGGAACACGACCTTCTGGCCCAGGCCCTCAACGACCGGTTCACCGAAGCGGGCCTCGACCACCCGGTGGCCTACAGCAGCAGGGACTAGACACCGACGCGTTCTCTGTCGCAGGCATATGGGAACATGTGTTCGTGCGAGCCGAGGCCACCATCCTCCACGCCGACCTCGACTCCTTCTACGCCTCAGTGGAGCAGCGCGACGACCCGTCCCTGCGGGGGCGGCCGGTGATCGTCGGGGGCGGGGTGGTGCTCGCCGCCAGCTACGAGGCCAAGGCCTACGGGGTACGCACGGCCATGGGCGGCGGTCAGGCCCGCCAGCTGTGCCCCGACCTGGTGGTGGTCCCGCCCCGTATGTCGGCCTACGCCGAGGCCAGCAAGGCGGTCTTCCAGGTTTTCGAAGACACCACGCCGTTCGTCGAGGGGCTGTCCATCGACGAGGCGTTCCTCGACGTGGGCGGGCTCCGGCGGGTCGCCGGGCCGGCTCCGGTCATCGCCGAGCGGCTGCGCCGGGCCGTGCCGGAACGGGTGGGCCTGCCCATCACCGTCGGGGTGGCCCGCACCAAGTTCCTGGCCAAGGTGGCCAGCGCGGTCGCCAAGCCCGACGGCCTGCTCGTGGTGCCGCCCGACCGCGAGTTGGCCTTCCTCCACCCGTTGCCGGTCGAGCGGCTGTGGGGCGTGGGCGCGGTCACGGCGGGGAAGCTGCGGGGGCGGGGGATCGCCACCGTGGCCGAGGTGGCCCGGCTGCCCGAGCCGGTCCTGGTGTCGATGCTGGGCCGGGCTTCGGGGCGACACATCCACGCCCTCGCCCACAACCGCGACCCCCGGCCCGTCCAGGTCGGCCGCCGGCGGCGTTCGATCGGATCGCAGTGCGCGCTGGGCCGGTCGCGGTCGCGCTCGCACGAGGCGGTCGACGCCGTGGTCGTCGGGCTGGTCGATCGGGTGACCCGGCGGATGCGCGCCGCCGGCCGCGTCGGGCGCACGGTGGTGCTGCGGCTGCGGTTCGACGACTTCACCCGGGCCACCCGCTCGCACACCCTGGATCGGCCCACGGCCGAGACCCGGCCCATCCTGGCCACCGTGCGGGATCTCCTGGCCGTCGCCGCCCCCCTGATCGGCCGGCGAGGCCTCACCCTCGTCGGCGTGGCCGTCGGGAACCTGGGCGACGACGACGCCGTCCAGCTCGCCCTCCCGTTCGAGCGGGGGACGGGTGGTGCGCTCGATGCCGCCCTCGACGACGTCCGGGAGCGCTACGGAACGGGCGCGGTCATCCGTGCCGTCCTCCTCGGGCGCGACACCGGCCTCACCGTGCCCCTCC
>JBOGIE010000501.1:0-1353 GCA_050742435.1 Acidimicrobiales bacterium
GCCCGGGAGCTGCGGGAGCAGGCCCGGCGGGACGCGTCCAGCCACGACCGGGCGGCGTACTTCTTCGCCGGGGCCCAGGAGGTGACGCCGGACAAGCAGGGGCGGATCGCCATCCCGCCGTCGCTCCGGGAGTTCGCCGGGCTACAGAGGTCGGTGGTGGTGACCGGCTTCTTCGACCATGTGGAGATCCGGTCGTCCGACGCCTGGCAGGAGAAGAAGTCGCGGGGCGCCGAGGGCATGGCCCGGCAGCAGTTCCAGGGGTAGCGAGCCGCCGCGCATGCGCCACCCTCCGATCGGTGAAGACCCCCCTCTTCGCCAAGGTGTCGGGAACGTCTCCCGGCGGTCCGTCGATCGGAGGGTGGCGGATGCGCGGCGGTGAGAGCATGCCCCACCGGCCCGTGATGCCTCATCTCCCCGTCATGGTTGACGAGGTGGTCGACGTCTTCCGCCCGGCGCCGCCCGGGCCGATCGTCGACGCCACCGTGGGCGCGGGCGGCCACGCCGCCGCCCTGCTCGACGCCCTGCCCGAGCACACCGTGATCGGCCTCGACCGCGACGACGAGGCTCTGGCCGCCGCCGGCCGGGCCCTGGCCCGCTTCGGCGACCGGGTGGTGCTGCGCCGGGCCAACTTCGACCAGCTGGGCGACGTGGTGGCCGATCTCGGCCCCACCGGCGTGTCGGGCGTGCTGTTCGACCTGGGCGTCAGCTCCATGCAGCTCGACAACCCCGCCCGGGGCTTCAGCTACCGGGGCGACGGGCCGCTGGACATGCGGGCCGACCGCCGCCAGCCGACGACGGCGGCCGACGTGGTCAACGGCTACGACGAGCTGGCCCTGGCCCGGGTCCTGGCCCGCCACGGCGAGGAGCGCTTCGCCCGCCGCATCGCCCGGGCCATCGTGGCCGCCCGGCCCCTGACCACCACCGGCCGGCTGGCCGAGGTGGTGCGGGACGCCATCCCCGCCGCCGCCCGCCGCCGGGGCGGCCATCCGGCCAAGCGCACCTTCCAGGCCATCCGCATCGAGGTCAACGGTGAGCTCGTCACCCTGGGGGACACCATCGACCGGGCCCTCGAGCTGCTGGTGCCGGAAGGGCGCTGCGCGGTGCTGGCCTACCACTCGGGCGAGGACCGGATCGTCAAGGAGCGCTTCGCCACCGCCGTCACCGGCGGCTGCACCTGCCCGCCCGGACTGCCCTGCGTGTGCGGGGCGGTCCCGACCGCCCGCCTCGTCTGGCGGGGCACCCACAAGCCCGGCTCCTCCGAGCTGGCTGCCAACCCCCGTTCGGAGAGCGCCCGCCTGCGGGCGGCGGAGAAGCTGGAGGTGCCGGCATGACGGCCGCCACGTTCGCCCCTCG
>JBOGIE010000502.1:0-1352 GCA_050742435.1 Acidimicrobiales bacterium
ACTCCACCGCCGCCTCGTGGCGGACGTCGTCGACGAGGACCAGGGCGTCGGTGGGCAGGCCGGCCTTGTCGAGCCCCTCCCGCAGGGCGGCGGCGATGGCCAGGTTCGACGACAGGGCGGCGGACGACCCGCGCAGGAAGGCGGCGTTCCCCGCCTTCAGGCACAGGCCGAAGGCGTCGCTGGTGACGTTGGGCCGGTTCTCGTAGATGATGGCCACCACGCCCAGGGGGACGCGGACCCTCTCGATCACCAGGCCGTTGGGCCGGGTCCAACCCCCCACCACCTCGCCCACCGGGTCGGGCAGGGCGGCCACCTGGCGCAGGCCGTCGGCCATGGCCTCCACCCGGGCCGGCGACAGGCGCAGGCGGTCGACCACGGTGGCGGTGGTGCCGGCCGCCTCGGCCCGGGCCACGTCGGCGGCGTTGGCCTCGAGGATCTCCGCCGTGCGCTGCACGAGGAGGTCGGCGGACGCGGCCAGGGCGGCGTCCTTGGCCGGTGTCGATGCGGTGGCGAGGATGCGGGAGGCGGCCTTGGCCCGCCGGCCCAGCTCACGAACGGGCGACTCGTTCACCCGGACGACGTTACCGGCCCACCGGCGTCAATCCTCGCCCATTTCGGACAGGAAGGCGTCGGCCTCCTCCGGCGTGCGACCTTCGTTGATCAGGCGCTCGCGCAGGAACTCCCTGAGCTCCTCCTCCGACGGCTCCACGCCGACGCCGAAGCGCTCCTGGGCGGCGAGGGCGATCTCCATGAACTGGTTGTGGAAGGCCTGCATCTCGTCCGACGACAGCTCTTGATGCGGGGCGGGCTCGACGATGCTGCCCGTGATCGGGAGGCCGGCCCACTTCCACGACAGCATTCCTCCGTCGAGGTTGTCGGCGTCGAAACCCTCCCTCCGCAGCCACTCGGCCGCCTCCGCACTCCGGCTGCCGGCCCGGCAGAGGGCCACCACCGGGCGGGAGCGGTCCAGCTCACCCAGCCGGCCGGGCAGCTGGTCCTTGGGGATGTGGACCGCGCCCTCGATGTGCCCCGCGTGCCACTCGTCGTCCTCACGGACATCGACCAGCTGCACCTGGGAGAGGCGATCGGCCACCGTCTGGGCATCCATGACCTTCGAGCGTACGCCCGGTGCCCGGCACCCGCAGCCGGGTTGTCTGTGTGCCAACCTCTTGTCCCCCCTCATCGACAGGGGCGAAAGGAGTGCACCATGGGCGAGGCTCGGGATCTGGCGGAGCGCTTCTACGAGCGGTTCGGCGCAGGTGACATGCAGGCCGCCGTCGCGCTCTTCGCCGACGACTGCACGACGTTCACACCCAGCGGCGCGTTCACCAACGAGGAGCACGAGGCGTTCG
>JBOGIE010000503.1:0-1349 GCA_050742435.1 Acidimicrobiales bacterium
GGCCAGGGAGAAGACCCGCAGGAAGTCGACGTAGCGCTCGCGCCGGGCCGGCGTGCGGTCGGCGACGGCGGAGGAACCCGACGGCAGGGGAGCGGTCAGCGTGGTCATGGACCGATGGTCGCCCGGGTCCCGGCCCGTACCCACGGGGGACAGCCCCCAAATGGCCCCGGGGCCACCCCCCAAACCACCGCCAAGCCCTTCACACCGCCTGGCGCCCCGGCGCACGATCGTCGCCATGACGACTTCCAACCTCGCTTCCATCCTCACCCGCTCGGCCGCGTCCCGGCCGTCCAAGACGGCGGTCATCGCCGGCGCCACCACCCTGGACTACGCCTCCCTCGACACCTTCGCCCGCATGTTCGCCGGCGCGCTGCGGCACCTCGGCGTGCCGCCCGGCCAGCACGTCGCCCTCCTGCTCCCCAACGTCCCCCAGTTCACCGTCGCCTACTTCGGCTGCCACTACGCCGGCAACCCGGTCGTGCCCCTCAACCCGCTCCTGACCCCCGACGAGCTGGCCTACCACCTGGAGGACTCCCAGGCCGCGGTGGTGGTCGTGTGGGAGCGGTTCCTGCCCGCGGTGGAGCAGGTGGCGGGGGGCCGGCACGTGATCGTGGCCCGGGCCGACCTGGGCGACCTGTCCGCCCCCGAGGGATCGCACAACCTGACCTCACTGGTCGCCGGCGCCCAGCCGGTCGACGTTCCCCACTCCACCAGCCCCGAGGACACCGCGGTGGTGCTCTACACCTCGGGTACCACCGGCCGGCCCAAGGGGGCCGAGCTCACCCACGCCAACCTGCTGGCCAACGCCCGGGTCCCCGAGCAGCTGGTCGGCCTGGGCGACGACACCGTGGCCCTGGTCGCCCTCCCCCTCTTCCACGCCTTCGGCATGACCGTGATGCACAACGCAGTGCTGGCCGTGGGCGGCACGCTCGTCCTCCAGCCCCGGTTCAGCCCGGCGGGCGCGGCCGAGCTGATCGGGCGCCACCGCGTCACCTTCTTCGGCGGCGTGCCCACCATGTACCTCGCCCTCCTCCACGACCAGAGCACCGGTGCGCACGACCTGTCGTCGCTGCGGTGGTGCGTCTCGGGCGGGGCGCCCATGCCGGCCGAGGTCATGGCCCGGTTCGAGGCCCGGTTCGGGGTGACGCTGCTGGAGGGCTACGGCCTGTCGGAGACGTCGCCGGTGGCCAGCTTCACCGTGCCCGACCGCCCCCGCACGCCCGGGTCGATCGGCTACCCGGTCCCCGGTGTCGAGCTGGCCCTGCTCGGCGACGACGGCCGGTTCGTGACCACCCCCGGCAGCCCGGGGGAGATCTGCGTCCGGGGCGACAACGTGATGAAGGGCTACT
>JBOGIE010000504.1:0-1342 GCA_050742435.1 Acidimicrobiales bacterium
GCGGTGAGGGCGCTGCGGCGGGGGGCCCTGGCCCTCGTGCTGGCCGGCATCGCCGCGGCCGGGGTGCGGTTCCGGCGGGGCGGGCCCGTTCCCCTGCAGCAGGGCGGCTGGCGGGAGCTCAGCGGACCGGAACTCAGGTAGCGGTGCGGGCCGCGGTGGTGGGGGCGGGAGCGGTGGGCGTGCGCGCCGCCCGCCAGCTCCTGTCCCTGGGAAGGGTGGACAGCCTGGCAGTGGTCGAGCCCAGAAGGCAGCGTCTCGACGCGGTGGTGGCGTCCCTCGGCCCCCCGGCCCGGCCGGAGGCCGAGGTCGAGGCGGCGGTCCGGGGGGCGGACGTGGTCATCCTGGCCGGTCCGCGTGGTCACCGGTCCGCAGCCGAGGCCGCCCTCGACCAGGGCGCGTCCGTGGTGTCGGTGTCCGACGACGTGGACGACGTCCGCGCCCTCCTCGAGCTGGACGCGGAGGCGATCGAAAAAACCGTCCACGTGGTGGTCGGCGCCGGCTTCTCGCCCGGGCTGTCCTGCCTGCTGGCCGCCCAGGCTGCCCGCAGCTTCGAGGCGGTCGAGGAGATCCACGTGGCCAAGGTGGGGACCGGGGGGCCGGCCTGCGCCCGCCAGCACCACGTGGCGCTGCAGGGCCCGGCGGTGGAGAGCGGCAACGGCGTCTGGCAGCGGCGGCGGGGCGGTTCCGGAAGGGCCCTCATCTGGTTCCCGGATCCGGTCTGCGGGGTCGACTGCTACCGGGCCGCCCTGCCCGAGCCCCTGCTCCTGGCCCCCGCCTTCCCCGAAGTGGAGCGGGTCACGGCCCGGGTGGGCGCCAACCGGCGCGACCGGCTCACCGCCCACCTGCCCATGCTCCGCCGCCCCCATCCCGAGGGCCACCTGGGCGGGGTGCGGGTCGAGGTGCGTGGTCGCCAGGGCCAGGTTCGCAGCGACCGGGTGCTGGGGGCGGTCGACCGTCCGGCGGTGGCGGCCGGCGCGGTGGCCGCCATGGCCGCCCGCTGGGTCGCCGACGGCCGCCTCACCCGGACCGGTGCCGGCGGCCTGGCCGCTCTCGTCGACCCCGGCCCCTTCCTGGCCGCCCTGGCCGACCGGGGGGTCAAGGCCGCCATCTTCGAGGGCGCCGGTGCGTCAGCGAACCAGGCGTGACATCCGGCGGTCGGCCAGCACCTTGCCGCCGGTTTGGCACGCCGGGCAGTACGTGACCTCGTAGGACTCGTAGGACACCCGGCGCAGGCCGTCGCCGCAGGTGGGGCAGGGCTGGCCGTAGCGCCCGTGGACCACCCAGTGGTCGCCGACCTTGGTGGGCAGGCCGCCCGTCCGCCTGCGCTCGACTGCCAACCCGT
>JBOGIE010000505.1:0-1341 GCA_050742435.1 Acidimicrobiales bacterium
GGGACCCGCAGGTACTCGGCCTGGGCGCCGGGCACGTGACCGTACAGCTTGGTGTAGCCGAAGAGGCTGGCCCCCTTGCGCAGGCTCTTGTTCTGGGTGGTCGAGCACTGGGAGTACAGCTGGTCGGAGCACTGGTCGCACCAGCCGCAGGAGATGTTGAAGGGGACGACCACCCGGTCCCCCGGCCGCAGCCCCGGCACCTCGGGCCCGACCTCCTCGACGATGCCCATGGGCTCATGGCCGATGATGTCGCCCTCGTCCATGACCGGCCAGAGCTTGGTGTACAGGTGCAGGTCGGAGCCGCAGATGGCGGTCGACGTGATGCGCACGAGGGCGTCGGTCGGCTCCTCGATCCTGGGGTCGTCCACCTGGTCGACCCGGACGTCCGCCTTCCCGTGCCACACCACTGCCCGCATTCGCCGGTCGTTCCCAGGGTCGGCCCGCACCAAACGGCGCGTCGGTACGCTTGAGGCACCCCATGCCGCCCCCTGACATCCTCTCGAACCTGAACCCGGTCCAGCGGGAGGCGGTCACCCATCCGGGCGGGCCCCTGCTCATCGTGGCGGGGGCCGGGTCGGGCAAGACCCGGGTGCTCACCTCACGGGTGGCCTGGCTGATCAAGGACCAGGGCGTCTCCCCGTTCCAGATCCTGGCCATCACCTTCACCAACAAGGCGGCCGACGAGATGAAGGGGCGGGTGGCCGCCCTCGTGGGCCCCGTGGCCCGCAAGATGTGGGTGTCGACGTTCCACTCGGCCTGCGTGCGCATCCTGCGCCGGGACGGCCACCATCTCGGCTACTCGTCCTCCTTCACCATCTACGACCAGGCCGACTCCGAACGGCTGACCGGCTACGTCCTGCGCGACCTGAACCTCGACCCCAAGCGCTTCCCGCCCCGCCAGATCCACGCCACGATCAGCGCGGCCAAGAACGAACTGGTGAGCGTGGGCGCCTACGCCGACCGGGCGCGCGGCCCGTTCGAGAAGCGCATCGCCGAGGTCTACCGGGAGTACCAGCGGCGCCTGGTCGACGCCAACGCCATGGACTTCGACGACCTGCTGGTCCGCACGGTCGACCTCCTGCGCGCCCACCCCGACGTGTTGGCCCACTACCAGGACCGGTTCACCCACATCCTGGTGGACGAGTTCCAGGACACCAACCGGGCGCAGAACGAGATCGTCGTCCAGCTGGCCGCCAAGCACCGCAACATCTGCGTGGTGGGGGACTCCGACCAGAGCGTCTACCGCTTCCGCGGCGCCGACATCCGCAACATCCTCGAGTTCGAGGACAAGTTCCCCGACGCCACCGTGGTCGTGCTGGAGCAGAACTACCGGTCGACGTC
>JBOGIE010000506.1:0-1334 GCA_050742435.1 Acidimicrobiales bacterium
ACGAGACGGTGCTCGACGCCGGGTGCGGGAGCGGGCGGGTCACCGAGGAGCTCCTGGACCGGTTGCCACGTGGGCGGGTGATCGCCGCAGACGCCGCCCCGTCCATGCTGGCCGAGGCCCGCCGGCGTCTGGCCCGCTTCGGCGACCGGGTGGTGTTCGTGGAGTGCGACCTGGGCCGGCCGCTGCCGGTCGAGGGGCCGGTCGACGCGGTGCTCTCCACCTCCACCTTCCACTGGGTGGCCGACCACGACGCCTTGTTCGCCAACCTGGCCGCCGTCCTGCGCCCCGGCGGATGGCTGGTCGCCCAGTGCGGCGGGGCGGGCAACGCGGCCTCCGTCCAGCGGGCGGCGGCCGAGCTGCTGGACGACGGCTGGATGGGGCCGTGGACCTTCGCCACCCCCCAGGAGACGTCGGCCCGCCTGGCCGCCGCCGGCTTCGTCGACATCGAGGCTTGGCTGCAGGTGGAGCCCACCCCGATCGAGCCCGGTGAGCCGCTGGAGACCTTCCTCCGCACCGTCATCCTCCGCGCCCACCTCGACCGGCTGCCCGAGCGGGACCGGGACGGGTTCGTCCGCCGGGTGGCGGCGCGCCTGCCCACCCCGGTGATCGACTACGTGCGGCTCAACCTGGTGGCCCGCCGGGCCGGCGGGCGCTAGTCCGAGCGGTCCTCCATCTCCCAGGCGTGGTCGAGGGCGTGCCAGGCCACCCGGCGGGCGGCGTAGCGCCACGGCCAGCTCTTGGTCGTGAGCTCGGGCTGGGACCGGCGGGCGGCGCGGAGGGCGGCGACGAAGGTGTCGCGGCTCCCGTCCTTCACCCCCACCAGCCGGAAGTAGGAGCGCTCGGCGTCGAGGACGTGGGCCACCATCTTCTCCCGGTCCCGCCCGCCCCCCCGGGGGCCCTTGCGCAGCTCGGCCGGGGTCTTGGCCACCACCCGGTCGAGCACCGTCCAGCCGGCGCCGACCAGGGCGGCCAGGCGCTCGGCCTGGGCCTTGGTGAGCGGGGCGGCGTCGGCCTCCACGGCCTTCCCGGGGGCGCCGAAGTCGGTGGTGGCGTCGCCCTTCACCCGCTCCACCACGTCGAAGGTCTGCGCCACCGACCTGGGGAAGCGCAGGCCCGCCTCCTCGGGTACCGACCGGTACCGCTCGGCGTAGGCGGCCAGCGCCTCGAGCGCGGCCTCCTCGGTCTTGGCCGCCCGGGCCCACCCCGGCCAGTCCAGGGCACAGGCGAACACCTTCTTGGATCCCACCTCGAGGTACACCGGCGTGGCCATGGCTCGGATCCTGCCCGAACCAGAGCGAACCGGTGACGTCTGGTGCTGCATATCGCACCAGACG
>JBOGIE010000507.1:0-1324 GCA_050742435.1 Acidimicrobiales bacterium
CTGCTTCCACCAGCTCGACCACGCCCTCCTGGCGGGCCGCCTGGCCGAACGCTGGGGCGGGAGCACCCCGGCGCTCCGCCCGCATGAGGCCGTGGTCTACGCGATCGGCCACCACGACGCCGGCTGGTCCGAGCTCGATCGCCGGCCGGTCTTCGACCCGGGGACCGGCGCACCCCATACGTACATGACCCACGACCTCGACTCCGCGCTCGGGGTCGCCGACCGATCGACCCGCCGCGTGGCGCGACGGGATCCCTACGCGGGCTGGCTCGTGGGGCGGCATTTTCTCTCGTTTCACGAGCGGAGTCCGGAGGCGCGGGACTGGGTGGAATCCCAGAAGCGGCGGCTCGGGGAGCTGCTCGCCGCGGCGGGCGATCGGGTCGGGTCGGCGGATATGGAGCCGGCCAGCCGCGAAGCGAACTTCGATTGGCTGCAGCTTCTGGACGCCGTGTCGCTCGGCCTCTGCCAGGTCAGGCCCGCGTGGGAGGGGCGCCCGATGGCTGCCGACTACCGGGGCGGGAAGGTTGGTTACAGCTACCGGACCAGCACGCCGGGCGAGCGACTCGTCGAAGGCCGCCTCGACCCGTGGCCGTTCGCCCAGGAGCGGCTGACGGACGCGATCCCGGCCCGTCTCCTGGAGGGACGGACCTGGGCCGACGACGCGGGCCTCCAGCGGGCGTGGGGCGCGGCGCGGACGGTCGATGTCGAGATCGCGCTCGCGCCTGCCGGGTCCGGGCGCCGGGCGTAGATTGTCCCGGTGAACTCTACCCCACCGAGCTGGCACCCCGCCTATCACGCCGCCCGGGAGGGGGCCGCCCTGTTCGAGCTGCCGGGGTCCCGTCTGGTAGAGATCCGCGGGCCCGAGCGGCGCTCGTATCTGAATTCCCTGTGCACCAACAAAGTGGACGACCTGGCGCCGGGCCAGGGGAGGCGCGCGCTTCTCCTCGCCCCGCAGAAGGGCCGGGTCCTGGCCGACTTCCTGGCCTGCGAGACCGGGGAAGCGTTCCTGCTCGAGTGCGCCGGGGGATCGGCCGGACGTGTCCTGGAGCTGCTTCGGAAGTACTACTTCGGCCAGGAGGTCGAGTTCACGGACCACGGGGATCGTTGGCGGGCGGCTTCGCTTCAGGGGCCCGCGAGCGGGTCGATCCTGGAGCGGGCGGTCGGGTCTCCGCCCGGCGACGGGGAGGGGGACCATCTGGTGACCGCGATCGGCCCCGCCATGGCCCGCGTCGTCCGCTGGACCGACACCGGTGAGACCGGCTTCCACGTCTGGGTCGAGGGGGAGGATCCGGCCGCGACGGCCATGGCGGCCCTGGTCGAAGCC
>JBOGIE010000508.1:0-1322 GCA_050742435.1 Acidimicrobiales bacterium
ACTTCAACCCCAACCTGAGTGTGGCGCCGGGCGGGCGGCTGGACGTGGTGTGGTGGGACTTCCGGGACGGCGCCGGCCTGTACGCCAGCGACGTGTACTACGCCTACTCGCCCGACGGCGGCGCCACCTGGTCGCGCAACTTCCGGGTCACCGAGCGCTCGATCGACCGGAAGGTGGGGACCTGGAGCAACAACTTCGACTACCGCGCCCCGCCGTCGGTGGCGTCCACCGACGAGACGGCCCTCGTGGCCTGGGACGACACCGGCGCGGCCACCGGGGGCTCGGACAGCCAGGACGTGATGGTGTCGACCGTGCAGCTGGCCGAGCTGCCGGCCGAGAACGCCGCCCTGCCCTATGTGGTCGCCGCCCTGGCCGGCCTGGCCGCCGGCGGCCTGGCCCTGCTCGTGGTGGCCGGGCTGGCCCGGCGGCGCCAGCACGGCGGGACCGGGGAAGGGGTGCGCACCCGCGATCAGGGGGTCGGCGGCCAGCCGCCGGCCAGCACGCCGAGCCCGTCGGTCGGCCCGAGCCACTCGTAGGCCCAGGCCCGGCCGCCCGACGTCACCACCTCGATCCGGCGGTAGAGGCGGCCCTCGTCCTCGAGCTCGTCGAGGGCGGCGAGGGCCGGGGCCAGCCGGGCAGGGTCGAGGCTGACCAGGATGCCGGGCACCGCGCCGCCGCCGGCGTCGAACCGCACCGCCGGATAGCCGTGGCCGGTGTCCCACAACCGCCCGGGGGCCGTCGCCCGCTCCCACTGCAGGGCGTAGGCGGCCAGCGTGGGCCAGCGCACCCCGCCCGGCATGAGCGTCCCGTAGACGAAGACGCGGCCGGGGGATGGCATCCGGGCATCGCCGGGGGCTGGCATCCGGGCATTCTCCCGTCCCGGCCGAGAAATGGCTCAAGCCCGGGGGGTGGCGTGCCGATACTCAGGTCGAGGCGCGTCGTCGGCGGGAGACCGGCACCGGAGGGAAAGGGGACGTCACGGAACCCGGCAGCGAGGATCCCCGGCGTCCGCTGGGCCCCACGTCGTTCTTCAGCATCGGGCGCCGAGGCGGGACGGTGGTCGTCGCCATCCGCGGCACGATCGGATTCGAGGACTGGGGCCGCATCGACGCCGTCCTGCGCGACCTGATCGACGCCCAGGGCAACCTCGACGTGATTCTCGACCTGAGCGACGTCGGGTTCCTCGAGCGCGAGGCCGTGCCCCTCATCGTCGACGCCGCCCGCCAGGCCCACACCCACGGGGGGCGCCTCCGGCTGGCCGACCGGGCCTGCCGCGACCGCGGGAGGACGACCGGCGCCTGAGCCGGACCGGTCAGCTCCGC
>JBOGIE010000509.1:0-1321 GCA_050742435.1 Acidimicrobiales bacterium
GACACGGCCTCGTCCTGGCCGATGACCCGCTGGTGGAGGACCTCCTCCATGCGGACGAGCTTGGCCACCTCGCCCTCCATCAGCTTGGACACGGGGATGCCGGTCCAGCGGCTGACGACCTCGGCCACGTCCTCGGCGTCGACCTCCTCCTTGAGCATGCGCCGGTCGGCCTGCAGCTCGGCCAGGGCGGCCGAGGCCATCTCCAGCTCGTGCTCCAGCTCGGGGATGCGGCCGTAGCGCAGGCGGGCGGCGGCCTCGAGGTCGGCCTCGCGCTCGACCTGGGCCCGCACCGACTCCAGCTCCTCCTTGAGCTGGCGGATGCGGCCGATGGCCTCCCGCTCGAGGTTCCAGTGGGCCTTCATGCCGTCGGACTGCTCGCGCAGGTTGGCCAGCTCGTTGTCGATGGCGGCCAGGCGCTCCTTGCTGGAGGGGTCGGTCTCCTTCTCGAGAGCCACCCGCTCGATCTCCAGCTGGCGCATGCGGCGCTCGACCACGTCGATCTCGGTCGGCATGGAGTCGATCTCGATGCGCAGGCGGCTGGCGGCCTCGTCGATGAGGTCGATGGCCTTGTCGGGCAGGAAGCGGCCGGTGATGTAGCGGTCGGAGAGGATGCCGGCGCTGACCAGGGCCGCGTCCTGGATGCGCACGCCGTGGTGGACCTCGTAGCGCTCCTTGAGGCCCCGGAGGATGGCGATGGTGGCCTCGACCGAGGGCTCGCCGACCATCACGGGCGCGAAGCGGCGCTCCAGGGCGGCGTCCTTCTCGATGTGCTTTCGGTACTCGTCGAGGGTGGTAGCCCCGATCATGCGCAGCTCGCCCCGGGCCAGCATGGGCTTGAGCATGTTGGAGGCGTCCATGGCCCCCTCCGCCGCGCCGGCGCCGACCACGGTGTGCAGCTCGTCGATGAAGGTGATGACCTGGCCCTCGGCGTCGGCGATCTCCTTGAGGACGGCCTTCAGCCGCTCCTCGAACTCGCCCCGGTACTTGGCCCCGGCCACCATGGAGCCCAGGTCCAGGGCGACGATGCGCCGGTCCTTCAGCGACTCGGGGACGTCGCCCTCGGCCACCCGCCGGGCCAGGCCTTCGACGATGGCGGTCTTGCCCACGCCGGGCTCGCCGATGAGCACCGGGTTGTTCTTGGTGCGGCGGGACAGGACCTGGATGACGCGCCGGATCTCCTCGTCCCGGCCGATGACCGGGTCGAGCTTGCCGGCCTTGGCCGCCTGGGTCAGGTCCCGGCCGTAGCGCTCCAGGGCCTGGTAGGTCTCCTCGGGGTTCTGGGTGGTGACCCGATGGCTGCCCCGGACCTCCTGGAGCACGG
>JBOGIE010000510.1:0-1319 GCA_050742435.1 Acidimicrobiales bacterium
TCGTCGAGCTCCACGGCACCATGCGGGAGGCCATGTGCCTGGCCTGCGGCGATCGGGGGCCGATGGAGCCGGTGCTCGACCGCCTGCGGGCGGGCGAGGACGACCCGCACTGCCTCCTCTGTGGCGGCCTGCTCAAGTCGGCCACCATCTCCTTCGGCCAGTCGCTGGTGGCCGCCGACCTCCTGCGGGCGGAGCGGGCCGCCCGAGAGTGCGACCTGGTACTGGCCGTGGGGTCCACGTTGACCGTGTCGCCGGCGTGCGACCTGGTGCCGGTGGCCGCGTCATCCCGCGCCCGGGTGGTCATCGTTAACGCCCAGCCCACGCCGTTCGACGCCCTGGCCGACGCCGTGGTCCGCCAGCCGATCAGCGAGGCCCTCCCGGGGCTGGTGCGCCCTGGTTGAGGGCGCCTGGCCCGGGAGGCCAGGCCAGGGCACGGCGGGAATGTCGACCTGCGCGGTAGGGTTTCTACGTCTGAACCCACTTCCTTTCTGAGGTCGACAACACATGCCCACCTTCCGTGACCTGCTGGCCCAGGCCAAGGCGTCCATCCGAGAGGTCGACACCGACGGGGCCGCCGCCACCCTCGGCGCCAACCCGGCAACCGTCGTCCTCGACGTGCGGGAGCCCGACGAGTACGAGCAGGGCGCCCTGCCCGGCGCGGTGCACATCCCGCGCGGGCACCTGGAGAGCCAGGTCGAGAGCAAGTTGGCCGACAAGAACGCCCCCGTGCTCGTGTACTGCGCGGGCGGCACCCGCTCGGCGTTCGCGGCCCGGACGTTGGGCGAGCTGGGCTACACCGACGTGGTCTCCATGGCCGGTGGGTTCAACAAGTGGAAGAACGAGAACCGTGAGTGGTTGGCGCCCCGCACCCTGAACGCCGACCAGCGCAACCGCTACCAGCGCCACCTGCTCCTGCCCGAGGTGGGCGAGGCCGGCCAGCAGAAGCTGCTCGACGCCAAGGTCCTGCTGCTGGGCGCGGGAGGTCTCGGCTCCCCGGCCGCCCTGTACCTGGCCGCGGCCGGCGTGGGCACCCTGGGCATCGTCGACATGGACGTGGTCGACGAGTCCAACCTCCAGCGCCAGATCCTCCACAACATGGACCGGGTGGGCGACCGCAAGGTCGACTCGGCCAAGAAGACCCTCGTGGCCCTCAACCCCGACGTGAACGTCGTCACCTACGACGTCCGCATGGGGGCCGACAACATCCTCGACATCTTCGACGGCTACGACGTCATCGTCGACGGCACCGACAACTTCCCCACCCGCTACCTGGTGAACGACGCGTCGCTGGTCAAGCGCATCCCCGTCGTCCACGGCTC
>JBOGIE010000511.1:0-1306 GCA_050742435.1 Acidimicrobiales bacterium
CGACATCCGCTGAGCGCAGGCGTAGGTTCGCCACCTCTGCACCCGACGACGTGGAGGAACCGTGGCTGAAGGCCTGGAGGAGGCGCGTCGCAAGCTGGACGACGAGTACGGGCAGGTGCGCCGGCATGCTGGTCATGGCGGTCAGCATGATCACCATGTACACGGGGATGGCCCTGAACACCGACATCTCCAAGGGCATCTTCGACCGGTTCCGGTCGCTGCCGATCTGGCGGCCGGCGGTGCTGGTCGGCATGCTCCTGGCCGACGCCATGCGCTACGCCATGGCCTCCCTGATGGTCGTCACCGTGGGCGTGATCCTGGGCTTCCGGCCCGACGGCGGCCCGCTGGGGGTGGTGGCCGCCGTGGGCCTGCTCCTGGTGTTCGCCTTCAGCCTGTCGTGGGTCTGGACGGTGATCGGGCTCAAGATGCAGACGCCCGAGTCGGTCATGCAGATGAGCATGACCGTGCTCTTCCCGCTGACCTTCGCCAGCAACGTGTTCGTCGAGCCGTCGACCATGCCCGGCTGGGTGCAGGCGTTCGTCATGGTCAACCCCATCACCCACCTCACCGACGCGGCACGAGGCCTGATGCACGGGGACCTCGACGGTGAGCCGATCCTGTGGGTGTTGGTGTGGAGCGTCGCCCTGGTGGCGGTGTTCGCCCCTATGACGATGCGCCTGTACCGAGGCGAGCGCTGACGAACGGGTCCGCGAGGTCCACCGGGCGGTCGGGCGAGCGGCGGACCGTCTCCAGCAGGGCCCACTCCTCCGGGCCGTAGAGGGAGAGGTCGTCGGAGGCGACGGTGAACGCCCCGCCCCCGGCGATGGAGCCGGCCAGGAGCCGGCGTTGCTCGGGGTCGAGCTCGGTCTGCATCGGGCGGAGGAGCAGGCAGTCGTTGTCGTTGACCCAGAGCCGGCGGTGGAGCGGGGCCCGGAGGCGGGAGGTGGCGATGGCGTTGCCCGCCGACGACGCCGCCTCGTACAGCCCGGGCAGCGGGGCGCGGGGCGCCCAGGCGGTGGTGACGTCGGGAGAGACCCGCATGGCGTCGACCATCCCGACCGCCGGCCCGAACGGCGAGCCGCACCCCAGGAGGAAGGCGTCGTCGCCTATGCCGGCTCGCACCGCCTCGAGGCCCGTGCGCAGGGCCTCAGCGCGGGTGCAGGCCCGCGGGGCGCGGAGGGCGGCGGCGTAGAGGAAGTCGACCTTGTGGTAGTCGAACCCCTGGGCGGTGAGGGCGGCCATAGTGGCGGTGACGTGGTCGAGGACGGCCGGGTTGGTGGTGTCCAGGGCGAGGGCCCACCCGCCC
>JBOGIE010000512.1:0-1304 GCA_050742435.1 Acidimicrobiales bacterium
TCGAGGCTGCTCCCACCCGACCCTGCGCCTCCAGGATCAGGCTGCCTCCAGCTTCAGTGGGCGGCTGCGACCGCCCAGAGGTGGGTCCTTCCAACCCACCCGGTCAACTGGCACTTCGTGGCGCACGAAGACGAGGGTGAGGATCTTGCGACCGACGGCCACCGCGGCGATCTTCTTGCCCCGGCGGGCGGCGATGCGGTGGCAGTCGGACTTCAGCCAGCTGGTGGAGCGGGGCATCATGGCCGCCTCGACGGCCGCCCACCGGACCAGGCGGCTCCCCTGCTTGGTGATGCGGCCCCGGCGCACCGTGGTGTCGGACTCGTGGTGGCGGGGGGTCATCCCCGCCCAGGAGGCCAGCTGCTCGGGGCGCTCGAAGCGGCTGACGTCGCCGATCTCGGCCACGAACACCGCGGCCAGCACCTTGCCCACCCCGGGGATGGCCTGGATGGCCTCGTAGCCGGGGTGGCCCTTCAGCCGCCCGGTCACGAGGCGGTCGAGCATGGCGATCTCCCGGGTGTGCAGGGCGACGAGGTCGCGCAGGGACTCGACCCGGATCAGGTAGGCGTCGTCGAGGGCGAGGGAATCCAGCAGCACGTTGCCGGCCACGCCGAAGAGGTCCGAGACCGGGACCTTGACCCCCTGCTTGCCCAGCACGCCGTGGACCTGGGCCTTGGCGTTGGCCCGAGCCTCCACCACCTTGTGGCGGTAGCGCACCAGCTCGCGCAGCTCGCGGATCTCCGGTGGGGCGATCCAGGCCTCGGGGAGGCGCCCCATGCGCAGCAGGTCGGCCAGCAGGCGGGCATCGGACTCGTCCTTCTTCACCCGCTGGTAGGCGAAGGCCCTAATCCCCAGTGGGTGGGCCAGGTGCAGGCGGGCCCAGCACTCACCGATGACGTCGGCGGCCCAGTACCAGCCCAGCGTGGCCTCCATGGCCACCTCGGGCCCCGGGCCGGCCTTGGCCAACTCGGCGGCCAGGGCGACGGGGTCGTTCTCGATGCGCACCGTCTCGAGCACCGAGCCGTCGGCGCTCATGCGCAGCACGACGCTGCGGCGGCGGTGCAGGTCGATGCCCACGTACTGTCGTTGTTGTTCCACCGGTGTCTCCTTCCGTCGTTGACGGGTTGGGTTGGGAGACCCCGAGTGTGTCCTCACACTCGGTTCCCGGCGACGGGAGGAGCTCCGGGGGTTCGGCTCCTCGCTGTCCTTGGGCTGGCCCACGTCGGCCTCTTGTCGGCTCGGCGCCCGGGCCTGCCATCACCGAGGCCCTCACGCGAGAGCGGCCAAGCGCTCCTTCATAGGATCAG
>JBOGIE010000513.1:0-1301 GCA_050742435.1 Acidimicrobiales bacterium
TCGTCGTGCACCAGGGTGAGCACCAGCGTGGGCAGGGCCAGCCCCAGCACGCCGACCAGCAGCGCCCGGGCCTGGCGGCGGGGCAGGGTCAGCCCCCAGGCGAACACCACGGCCGAGGCCAGGTAGAACTCGCCGATCAGGGCGGCGGCGGCCGGGGGGCGCAGCGTCCAGGAGAAGTACCGGTCGGTCGAATCGGGGGCGGCGAGGAGGGCGATCCCGCTGGCCCCGGCGGCGACCACGACGATCAGGAAGAAGACGACGGCGAACGGGCCCAGCCGTTCCCGGGCGGCGTGCAGGTTCAGGGGCGGCGGCCCATGAAGGCCACGAGGCGGGCGTGGAGGGGGTCGTCGGCCGAGGTGGGGACCTCGGGGCCGAACACGCCCGTGGCCCGCAGCTCCGGGCTGAGCAGGCCCTGGCTGATGTCGAGGGCCTCGGCGGCCAGGTCGGGCTCGATGGTGGTGTCCTGGCCGGTGGCCCGGGCCAGGTCCCAGCCGTGGACCACGATGTCGAGGAAGTGGATGCTGGCCGCGGCCGGGGCAGGAATGTCGCCGAAGGTCATGTGCACCTTGCGCTGCATGGCGTCCGGCTCGGCCCAGGCGGCCATGACGGCGTCGGCCGAGGCCAGGTAGTGGGTGCCCGGATCGGGGCGGGTGTAGTCCTCCATGTCGCCCGTCGTGTCGACCCGGCCGCCCTTGGCGACCTCGGCGAACATGTAGTTGCCGCCGATGATGTGGTTGAGGAGGAGGCGGACGTCCCAGTCCCGGCACGGCGTGGGCTCGGTCAGCTGGTCGGGGCGCACGCCGAGGACGATGCGGCCCGTGTTCAGCAGGGCGCGCCGGTACTGCTCGGAGTTCACCGGCGACCGGTCAGCCGGCCAGGCGCTCCTGGCGGCGGGCCGCCTGCGACCGGGCGACCTTCTCGATGCGGGCCATGCGCTTGACCAACCGCTCCCGGGCCTCCTCGGCCTCGGGCGACAGCCCCTCGAGCGACTCGAGCTGCCAGGCCCGCAGGATGACGGGGACGAGGATGTGGTCGTGGTGGATCTCGAGATCGTAGATGCGGGCGTCGGCGATGGCCTTGGCGTGGTTGGCGAAGTCGTCGATGCCGGCCCCCGGCATCTGGAAGCCCCGGACCTGGCGCTCCATGGCCAGGACCATGGTGGACGGGTCGAGCAGGATGGCCGAGGCGGCGATGTCCTTGTAGAAGAGGTAGTGCAGGTTCTCGTCGGCGGCCACCCGCTTCATCACGTCGTAGCCGGCCTTGTCCTCCATCAGCTTGCCGGTGTTCCAGTGCGAGATCCG
>JBOGIE010000514.1:0-1297 GCA_050742435.1 Acidimicrobiales bacterium
GGCCCCTTCCCCGGTGCATGGCCATCGCCAACCAGAAGGGTGGGGTGGGCAAGACCACGACCGCGGTCAACCTGGGAGCGGCCCTGGCCGAGGAGGGCTACCGGGTGCTGGTCGTCGACCTGGACCCCCAGGGCAACGCCACCACCGGCCTCGGAATCAACGCCCGCAACCTGCAGTCCTCCATCTACGACGTCCTCCTCAACGACGTCTCCCTGGAGGACTGCATCGAGCCCACCGCGGTGCGCAACCTGTTCCTGGCCCCGGCCACCATCGACCTGGCCGGGGCCGAGATCGAACTGGTCCCCGCCTTCAGCCGGGAGCTGCGCCTCAGGCGGGCCCTCCAGCGGCTGGGCGACGAGTACGACTTCACCCTCATCGACTGCCCACCCTCCCTCGGCCTGCTCACCATCAACGGGCTGGCCGCGGCGGGAGAGGTGGTGGTCCCCATCCAGTGCGAGTACTACGCCCTGGAGGGCCTGGGCCAGCTCCTGCGCAATGTGGCCCTGGTCCAGAACAACCTCAATCCCACCCTCGAACTGGGAGCCATCATCCTGACCATGTACGACGCCCGCACCAAGCTGTCCGACCAGGTGACGCGCGAGGTCCGCCAGCACTTCGGGGCCAAGGTGTGCCGCAACATCGTCCCCCGCACCGTCCGTCTGTCGGAAGCGCCCTCCTTCGGCCAGCCCATTCTCGTGTTCGACCCCACCTCGCGGGGCTCCATCGCCTACCGCGAGCTGGCCAGGGAGGTGAGTGGTGGCACGCCAGGGCGGGCTCGGTAGAGGACTCGGAGCGCTCATTCCGCCACGCAGCGTCGAGGGCGACGAGGAGTCGGCCTTCCAAGAGCTGCCCATCGGCGCCATCTCCCCCAACCGGCGCCAACCCCGCACCCAGTTCGACGAGGAGGCCATGGCCGCCCTCACCGCCTCGATCCGCGAGCTCGGTGTGCTCCAGCCGGTGCTGGTCCGGGCCACGGGAGGCGGGGCCTACGAGCTCATCGCCGGCGAGCGCCGCTGGCGGGCGGCCAAGCGGGCCGGCCTGTCGCTCATTCCGGCCCTCGTCCGCACGGTCGACGACACCGCCTCCCTCGAGCAGGCCCTGGTGGAGAACGTCCAGCGGGAGGACCTCAATCCTCTCGACGAGGCCGCCGCCTACCAGCAGCTGCTGGAGGACTTCCACCTCACCCACGACGAGCTGGCCTCCCGGGTGGGCAAGAGCCGGGCCGCCATCTCGAACACCCTGCGCCTGTTCCAGCTGCCGCCCACCGTGCAGCGCATGGTGGCCGACGGCCGCCTGA
>JBOGIE010000515.1:0-1293 GCA_050742435.1 Acidimicrobiales bacterium
GGGTCGATCGGCTACCCGGTCCCCGGTGTCGAGCTGGCCCTGCTCGGCGACGACGGCCGGTTCGTGACCACCCCCGGCAGCCCGGGGGAGATCTGCGTCCGGGGCGACAACGTGATGAAGGGCTACTTGCGCAACCCCGACGCCACGGCCGAGGCGCTGGTCGACGGCTGGTTCCGTACCGGCGACATCGGCGTGGTCGACGCCCACGGCGCCTACCGCATCGTCGACCGGAAGAAGGACCTGATCATCCGGGGCGGCTTCAACGTCTACCCCCGCGAGGTGGAGGACGTGCTGCACGGCCACCCGGACGTCGCCCAGGCCGCGGTGGTCGGCGTCCCCCACCCCCGCCACGGGGAGGAGGTCCGGGCGGTGGTCGTCCTCAAGGCGGGGGCCACGGCGGGCCGCGACGACCTGGTGGCCTGGTGCCGCGACCGCCTGGCGCCCTACAAGCGGCCGCGCATCGTGGAGATCAGGGACGGCCTGCCCCTGGGCCCGACCGGCAAGGTCCTCAAGCAGGCCCTGCGGGCCGAACCGGCGACCGGCGCCACCACCGCGGCGTGATCCCGTAACGCCCGGCCGTCCGGCAGGGACTGCGCGTCATGCACGCGCCGTCCTTCACCGGGCTGCTGGTCGTGGCCGTCATCGCCCTCGGCGCCCCATTACTGGTCGGGCTGTTCCCCCGGATCCGGGTGCCGGCGGTGGTCCTGGAAATCGTGGCCGGGATCGCCGTGGGCCCGTCCGGGTTCGGCTGGGTGGACGTCGACGTCCCCATCCAGATCGTCTCCCTGATCGGCCTGGCCTTCCTGCTGTTCCTGGCCGGCCTGGAGATCGACGTCACCCGGCTCCGGGGCGCGGTGCTGCGCTCGGCCGGCCTGGGCTACGTCGTCACCCTGGCCCTCGGGGTGGCGGTAGGGCTGGCGTTCTTCGCCGTCGACTGGGTGCAGTCGCCCCTCCTGGTGGCCATCGCCCTGTCGGCCACGTCGCTCGGGCTGATCGTGCCCGTCCTCAAGGACGCCGGCCAGGTCGACCAGCCCGTGGGCCGGCTGACCATCGCCGGGGCCACGGTGGCCGATTTCGCCGCCGTGCTCCTCCTGTCCCTGCTGTTCTCCGAGACCTCGGGCAGCACGGGCAGCCGGCTCCTCCTGCTCGGCCTGTTCGTCGTGCTGGCCGTCCTCACCGTGCTGGCCCTGACCCGCCTGCAGCGCTCGGCCCGGCTGGAGATGGTCCTCGTCAAGCTGCAGGACACGACCGCCGAGATCCGGGTCCGCTTCGCCGTGGTCCTGCTGGTCGCCT
>JBOGIE010000516.1:0-1291 GCA_050742435.1 Acidimicrobiales bacterium
CCGCCACGCCGGCCGGAAGGGCATCGCCGTTCCACGCCTCCAACACCGCCCGCAACGCCCTGCTCCCCCTCCCGTCGAGCTCCTCCAACCGGACGAGCCGCCGGCAGAGCACGTCGTCGACCGCCTCCTCCAGCACCGCCCCGCCGACCACGCCGGCCAGGTCGTGCACCGTGCGGGCGACCCGGGTCACCGGCACCCCGTCACGTCGCACCCCCTTGACGTTGGACCGGTGCACCCGGGCCAGTGCGTTCCGGTTGCTGCGCCCGCGCGGCACGGTGATCTCCAGCCGGCCGGGACGGAACCCCGAGATGCCCCAGAGCACCGCCGCCGACCGGTGCGACACCACCGCCCCGGGTCCGGCAACCAGGCACGCGGCCAGGGCCCGCTGCCTCCACGTCACGGGCATGCCCGCCAGCCGGTAGACCCCGACCGCCACCGCCACCCACCGCCCGGAACCGATCCGGCGACGGATGACCGAGTCGGTCATCTCGGCGGCGAGGGCCTGTCCACGGGAGAAGCAGCCGTGCTGCCGTGCTGCGAGCCGGGCGATGGCCTCATCCATGGAGTGAAGTATGCCCGGTGGATACGACAGTGAGCAGAATTGTGCCAGATCGGCACGATTTTGCTCACTCGGTGGCCAGGGACCCCGCCACGGGCAGGGAGCGGAGGCGGCGCTCGAGGTGGTGTTCCATGGCCCGGGTGGCCAGGCGTTCGACCTCGGTGACGGCCGGGCCGGCCGGGGCGCCCAGGGCGCCCACGAGATCGCCGCCCAGGACGCGTCGCACCAGGTCGAGTCCTGCAGGCGACAAGGCCACCTGCTCACCGCCCGAGGAGCAGGCCACGCACAACACGCCCCCGTGGGCCAGGTCGAAGGCGACCAGCCCGTAGCGGTCGCCGCACAGCGCGCATTCGTCCACCAGGGGATGGAACCCCTCCAAGGACAGCAGCTTGAGGAAGAAGGCCGGCACCAGCAAGGCGGCGTCGTGGGCCGACAGGGCCCGCAAGGCTCCCAGCAGCATGACGAACAGCCGGGGGTTGGCGTGGCGCTCCTGGGCCAGCTGGTCGGTGGCTTCCAACAAGGCCGAGGCCTTGGCCAGCCGCCCGAGGTCCTCCCGGACCGGACGGAAGTGCTCGAGGGCCTCGGCCTGGGTGACGATGTCGAGCTCCCGGCCCTCGTACAACAACAGCGACACGTGGACCAGGGGCTCCAGGCGGGCGCCGAACCGGCTCTTGGTCTTGCGCACCCCCTTGACCACGGCCCGGACCTTGCCGTGGCGCTCGGTCAGGAGGT
>JBOGIE010000517.1:0-1291 GCA_050742435.1 Acidimicrobiales bacterium
GGGCGGTCACGGGGACCAGCAGCCGGTCCACCTGCTCCTCCTGGGCGGCCAGCACCTCGGTGTGGTCCATGATCCGCACGACGGGGTAGTCGGCCAGCAGGCGCTCGATCTCGACCCGGCCGTCGGCCGGCGACACGCCCGGGGCCAGGGCCACGTCGACTTCAAGGGAGAACTGCTGGGCGTAGTTGGCCCGGTAGGCCCCGAGGGTGATCACGTAGTCGGTCCGCACCGCGGTCGACGAGAACGTCCCCTGCAGCCGCATGGCCTTGGTGCCGGTGCGGGCGAACGTCATGGGGACGGTGCCGCCGACCTGCCAGCCGTAGCGCTGGGCGACCGTGTCCCGCACCAGGACGCCGGCGTCGTCGAGGCGGCGCACCGCGGCCTCCGAGGCGGGGTCGACCTGGTGCAGGTCGGTGACCGTGGCCGGGTCGACGGCCAGGAGGGTCTGCGTGCGCCCGTCCAGCCCCCACTGCCCGCCCTTGATCTCGGAGACGGTGGTCACGAGCGGCGACTGGCGGAGGCGCTCGGCGACGGCGGGCGGCACGCCGGCCGCACCGGCGAACCCGTTCGGGGTGACGACGAAGTCGGCGCGCAGGCTGTCGTCCACCGTCCGGCTGGCCGAGGCCTTGACCGAGGCGGCCAGGATGGCGACCACCCCGACCAGGCCGATGCCGATCATGAGGGCGGCTGCGGTCGAGGCGGTGCGGCGGGGGCTGCGCATGGCGTTCTCGCGGCCGAGGAAGGCGGGCTCGCCGAAGAGGCGGACGAGCGGGGCGCCCACCACGCGGGCGGCAGGGCCGGCGACGAGCGGCGTCAGCAGCGCGATCCCGCCCAGGACGCCGGCGGCGCCCAGGCCCAGGGCGACGATGGGCCGGTTCCCGCCGGCCAGGACGCCGGTGAGCAGGGTGGCCAGGCCGGCCACGGCCACAACCGCCCCCACGGTGGAGCGCCCGGCGGCGGGATGGCGGCGGGCCCCGTCGGCGCCGCGGATGGCTCCCACCGGCGCCGGGCGGGTGGCCCGCAGGGCGGGGGGGAGGGCGGCGAGGACGGTGACCACCACGCCGGCCAGCACGCCGATGACCGCGGTCCGGGGCAGGAAGACGGCGGAGGCGTCGGGCAGGGCGAAGCCCATGCGCTCGAACAGGGCCAGGAGGCCGCGGGCCGCGCCGAACCCGAGGAGGACGCCGGCCACCGACCCCACCAGCCCCACGGCCAGCGCCTCGAGCAGGACCGAGGCGGTGAGCTGGGCCCGGCTGGCGCCGAGCGAGCGCAGCAGGGCCAGCTCCCGACC
>JBOGIE010000518.1:0-1288 GCA_050742435.1 Acidimicrobiales bacterium
CCGATGAGCGGGGCCAGGGGGTCGCCGGCCGCGGCCAGCCGGTCGAGGACGGTGCGGATCGTCCAGCGGTCGGGCCGCAGGTCGGGGTCGTCCAGCTCGTCCCAGCGGATGGGCACCGACACCGGCGCCCCCGGGGCGGGCCGGGGGCTGAAGGGCGCCACCAACGTCTTGTTGATGGCGTTCTGGGTGTAGTCCAGCCGGGCCAGGCCCTCCCGGCGGTCCTTGTGCCACTGCCAGCTGACCAGCTCGGGGACGGTGTGGCCCACCGCCCGCGACACCTTCTCCACCCACGCCCGGGTGTCGGAGAACGAGTACCCCTCGCCGATGGGGATCCAGATCTGCACACCCCGCTGGCCGGTGACCTTGGGCGTGCCCACCACGCCCAGGTGCTCCAGCGCCGTCCGGTACAGCCGGGCCAGCACGAGGACGTCGTCGAACGTGCTGGTGGTCCCCGGGTCGACGTCGATCAGCGCCCACGTGGGCTGGTGGACGCCGGGCAGGCGCGACGTCCAGGCGTGGAGCTCGAGGGCCCCGAAGTTGGCCATCCAGGCCAGGGCGGGGACGCTGTCGACCACCGCGTAACACCGGGTCTCGCCCGGGTCGGCCTCGGTGTTGTGCCACTGCTGCAGCCACTCGGGGGCGTGGCTGGGGACCTCCTTGTGCCAGAACCCCGGCTTGTCCACGCCGTTCGGGTAGCGGTGGGTGTTGAGGGGCCGGTCGTAGAGGTAGGGGAGCATCCACGGGGCGATGACGGCGTAGTACCGGACGATCTCCCGCTTGGTCACCGGCCGGCCGTCGTCACCGGCCGGGAACAGGACCTTGTCCAGGTTGGTCAGCTTGAGCTCCCGGCCCCGCACCTCCCAGGTGCCGCCCTTGCCCAGGGCGTCGAGGGCGGCCAGCTCCTCCTCGGTCGGGCCCTCCCAGACGGGCGGCGGCGAGTGTCCCAGGGCGACCGACGCCTCGCCGGCCGGCAGGTCGCTGCGCCACAGGGCCTCGGGGGCGGCGGCCACCTCGTCGTTGGTCAGCCCGGTCTTGACCGACCGGGGATGCTCCTCGGGGTCCCACCCGGGAACGGCGGAGTCGTCGTTCTTGTGGAGCAGCAGCCACTGCTCCTTGCCCGAAGTGTCCCGGTCGCGGCGGACGAGCACGAAGCGCCCGGCGAGCTTCTGGCCCTGGAGGTCGAAGTGGAGGTCGCCCTCCTCGATGGCCTTGAGCGGGTCGCCGGGCTTGGCGTGCGACCAGGTCCCCCAGTCCCACACGATCACGTCGCCCCCGCCGTACTCGCCCT
>JBOGIE010000519.1:0-1286 GCA_050742435.1 Acidimicrobiales bacterium
GGGGCTACGGCTTCGACGCGGATCGGCCCGAGGCCATGGCCTGGATGGGCGTGCCGACGCCCCCCGAGGAGATGCCGGGGATGGCAAGCGCGGTGCAGATGGACGCCCTGCGTCGGGCCGAGGGGCGCCAGGTCGACGCGCTGTTCCTGTCCATGATGAGCGAGCACCACCGGGGCGGGGCCGACATGGCCGCCGCCGCTCTGCGCGTCGTCGAGGATCCCGACGTACGAGCCCTGGCCGGGGCCGTCGCCCGCAACCAGCGCATCGAGATCAACGAGTACCAGGCCGCCCGCCAGCGCCTCGGCCTGTGAGCAGGAGGCGATGATCGACCACGGCCGTTCCCGTTCCCGCGACGGTGGAGGCAACAGGGGCGCCTGCGCCAGGAGGACGGCCTTCGCCGCTGCGGTCGTCACTGCTCTGTTCCTGTGGGCCGCCCCGGCGGCGGCCCATGACGACGAGGACGTGCCGGCGTCCAACTACCACAGCGAGGTGGTTTCTCTCGAGCCGGCGCGGGCGGGCGTCACCGCCCGGGTCATCGAGGCCGGCAACCGCCTGGAGCTGGCCAACCGCGGCGACGGGGACGTGGTGATCCTCGGCTATGACGACGAGCCGATGCTGCGGGTCGGCCGGTCCGGAGTGTTCGAGAACCGCCGGTCGCCGTCGCTCTACACCAGTGCCTTTCCCCGCCGGGCCGTTCCTACCGACGCCGATCCCACCGGCGAGCCGCAGTGGCGGCGGCTCTCCGACGGCTCGGTCGCCCGCTGGCACGACCACCGGGCCGATCCGGGCCAGGAGGCCAAGGCCGGCTCGGCGTCCTGGACGGTGCCGTTACGCCAGGGGGATTTGGCCATCACTCTCAGGGGATCGCTGCGCCATGTCCCCGGACCCAATCCGCTGCCGTGGCTGGGCGCGGCCGCGCTGGCCCTGGCGGGCACGGCCGGAGCCGCAGTTTTGCGGCCGAGGCGCTGGCGGCCGGTGGTGGCCACGGCCCTCTCGGCCACCGTCGTCCTTCACGTGGTCCACAACTTCGGGCAGTTCACCGCCTCTACACGCCCCTCATCAACCGGCTCTTTGACATCTTCTTCTTTCCTCTCCTGGGCTGGACGGCCGCCGCGGTGACGCTGCGCGCTCTGGCCCGCCGGCCCGAGGACTTGCCCACCTCCGCCGGCTATGGCGGCCTCGTCCTGTTCCTCATCGGGGGGCTGGGTGGCATCGAGGTGCTGTCAAACTCACAGCTCGGCTTCGCCTACGCCCCGGTGCTGGCCAGGATGGCGGTAACCGCCTGC
>JBOGIE010000520.1:0-1271 GCA_050742435.1 Acidimicrobiales bacterium
GCGGTGATCTACCAGGTCTATCCCCGCTCGTTCCGTGACACCGACGGCGACGGCGTGGGCGACCTCGAGGGTGTGCGGGCCGGGCTGGACCATCTCCGCTGGCTGGGTGTGGACGGGCTGTGGCTGTCGCCGATCTACCGGTCGCCGATGGCCGACTTCGGCTACGACGTGAGCGACCACTGCGCGGTCGACCCGGTCTTCGGCGACCTCGAAGGGTTCGACCGCCTGCTCGGCGACGCCCACGACCGCGGCCTGCGCGTCCTGCTCGACTGGGTGCCCAACCACACGAGCGACCGGCATCCCTGGTTCATCGAATCCCGGTCGTCACGGGACTCGCCCCGGCGCGACTGGTACTTCTGGCGCGACGGCCCGGCCGGCGACGACCGCGTCCCGCCCAACAACTGGCGGGCGGCGTTCGGCGGCTCGGCATGGACGTGGGACAGCCACACCGGGCAGTGGTACCTGCACCTGTTCCTGCCCGAGCAGCCCGACTTGAACTGGGCCAACCCCGACGTGGTCGAGGCCATGCACGGGGTGCTGCGCTTCTGGCTGGACCGGGGAGTTGACGGCTTCCGGGCTGACGTCGTCCACCTCATCGGCAAGGACCCGGCCCTTCCCGACCAGCCGCCCGACCTGGCCGGGATCGACCTGGTCGGCGTGCACGACCATCCTTCTGCCCACCCGCTCCTGCGCGGTATCCGAGCCGTGCTCGACTCCTATCCCGCCGACCGGGCCATGGTCGGGGAGGTCAACCTGGGCTCGGCCGCCCAGCTGGCCCCCTACTACGGCGAGGGCGACGAGCTGCACATGGTGTTCAACTTCTCGCTCCTCTGGGCGCCGTGGGACGCGGGCCGGTGGGTCGAGCGGATCGTGGAGTCGGAGGCCGCCCTGAGGCCGGCGGGCGGGTGGCCGGTGTGGGTCCTGTCGAACCACGACACGCCCCGCCACCGGAGCCGGTACGGCGGGTCCGAGGGCCGGGCCCGGGTGGCGGCCACCGTCCTCCTCACCCTGCGCGGGACGCCGTTCCTGTACGCGGGCGAGGAGCTGGGGTTGGAGGACGCCGGGGTTCCCGACGACCGGCGAGTAGACCCGGGGGGGCGCGACGGGTGCCGGGCGCCGATCCCATGGGAGGCGGGGCCGAGGCACGGATGGGCCGGTGACCCGTGGTTGCCATGGCCGCCGGATCCGCAGCAACGCAACGCCGCCAGCCTGGCCGCCGACGAAAGCTCGATTCTGCACCTGTACCGCCGCCTGCTGGCCTGCCGGCGGGC
>JBOGIE010000521.1:0-1271 GCA_050742435.1 Acidimicrobiales bacterium
TCCCTCGGCCTCGCTGTTCGACGAGGACGCCGCCCGCCCCACCGCCATCGCCAAGGAACGTGACGACATCGCCGAGCTCCTGGAGGTGGCGTCGGACGAGGATTGGCTCGTGCGCATGTCGTACGTCAACAGCAAGGGGGCCGAGTCGCAGCTCAACGTGGCCGTGCTCGACGTGTCGCCTCGCAACGTCGCCGTCATGGCCCTGCCCGGCTACGGCCGCCGCACCCTGAAGTGCTCCCGGGTCCAGTGGGCCCGCATCCTGACCGAAGCCGAGGAGGATCTGTTCCTGTGACGGCCACCGACGGCCCGCTGATCGTCCAGTCAGACCGCACCCTGCTGCTCGACGTCGACCACCCCGACGCCCCGGCCTGCCGGGCCCAGATCGCCCCCTTCGCCGAGCTGGAGCGCTCGCCCGAGCACGTCCACACCTACCGGGTCACGCCCCTGGGCCTGTGGAACGCCCGGGCCGCGGGCATCGACGCCGAGTCGGTGGTCGACGCCCTGCTCCGGTGGTCTCGCTACGCCGTGCCGCAGGCGCTGCTGCTCGACGTGGCCGAGGTCATGGAGCGCTACGGCCGCCTGGTCCTGGAGGTCGACCCGGTGCACGGCCTGGTGCTGCGGGCCACCGACCAGGCGGTGTTCGAGGAGGTGCTCCGAGCCAAGGCGGTGGCCCCCCTCGTCGGGCCTCGGATCGACGGGGCCACGGTCGCCGTGCCCGGCGGCGAGCGGGGGCGGCTCAAGCAGGCCTTGCTCAAGGTGGGATGGCCGGCCGACGACCAGGCCGGCTACGTCGACGGCGCCGCCTACCCCATCGCCCTGCGCAGCGGGGCCGACTTCGTGCTGCGCCCGTACCAGGAGCAGGCGGTCGACGCTTTCGCCGCCGCCGGCAGCGGGGTCGTGGTGCTGCCCTGCGGGGCGGGGAAGACCATCGTGGGCATGGCCGCCCTGGCCCGGGCGGGGTCCCGGAGCCTCATCCTGGTCACCAACATCGTGGCCGCCCGCCAGTGGCGGCGGGAGCTGCTGGCCCGCACCAGCCTCACCGACGAGGAGGTCGGCGAGTACTCGGGCGAGCGCAAGGACATCCGGCCCGTCACCCTGGCCACCTACCAGATCCTCATCAGCAGGCGGAAGGGGGCCTACCCGCACCTCGAGCTGTTCTCGGCCGAGGACTGGGGGCTGATCGTCTACGACGAGGTCCACCTCCTGCCCGCGCCCGTCTTCCGCATGACGGCCGAGATCCAGAGCCGTCGCCGGTTGGGGCTGACCGCCAC
>JBOGIE010000522.1:0-1258 GCA_050742435.1 Acidimicrobiales bacterium
CGAACCGGACCTCGGGCTTGCGGGAGTCGGGGGAGTAGGCCTCGCCCCGGTGGGTGGTGATCTCGTAGATCACGTCGCCCTTCTTGGCCCCGATGGTGCCGAAGCGCCGGCCCTGGTCCCAGACGGCATCGGCCCAGCCCCTCACCACCGCCTCGATGTCGTCGGGGCGGGCGTCGGTGGTGAAGTCGAGATCCTTGGTCCGGAGGCGACCCAGGATGGCGTCGCGGACGCTCCCCCCGACCAGGTAGAGCTTCCAGCCCGCGGCGGAGAACCGCTCGGCCAGGGGCGCCGTCTCCTCGAGGAGGGGCTGAAGGCGATCGGGGACCACGCCCTGAGGGTACTGCCAGCCTTCCGAGCGTCCCCCGCCGGTACGCTTGGTCGAGCCATGACCACCGTCGCCGCCGAGGTCCTGCAGTGGGGCTGGGAGCGGGCGCGAGCCGGACCGTGGCGCGGTGACGGGGAGGTCGCCTACCTCGCCCCGCTGCCGCCCGCGGGCGCTCCGTCGGTCGATTTCCTCCACCGCTGCCTCGACACCCTCGCGGCGCGCGGGTTCAGCCGGGTGGTCACCAGCGCCCTGGCCCCAGCCGAGCAGGGCGGGTTCCTGGCCCTCGGCTTCGAGGAGTTCGAGCGGCTCCACCTCCTCAGTCACGACCTGCGGGACATCGGCCGCCCATCCCGGGAGGCGGCCCAGCTCCTGCGCCGGGGCCGGAGCGACGACTGGCCGGCCGTGCTGGCCGTGGACGCCTCCGCCTTCGCCCCGTTCTGGCGCCTCGACGCCGGCGGCCTGCACGAGGCCATCGACGCCACGCCCGTCACCCGCTTCCGCGTGGCCGCCCGGGGCCGGGGCGGAGGGGGCGCGCTGGCCTACGCGGTGACCGGGCTGAGCGGGACCCAGGGGTACCTCCAGCGGCTGGCCGTCGAGCCGGGCCACCGACGGATGGGCCTGGGCCGGGCCCTCGGCCTCGACGGGCTGCGCTGGCTGCGGCGCAAGGGCGTGACCGAGGCGGTGGTCAACACCCAGCTGGGCAACGACGCCGCCCTCGCCCTCTACCTTTCCCTCGGGTTCCGCCACGAGCCCATGCAGCTGTCCGTCCTGCACCGGAGGCTCGGGTGAGGGCGCGTGCCGCGGCGGCCATGCTCCTCGCCCTCGCGGTGCTCGCGGCCCTCGCCCCGACCGGGACGGCGGCGGCCGGGGCCCAGCAGCCCCCCGTTCCCAACCGCGGACGGATGACGTTCGTGGCCCAGACCCCGTGGGTGG
>JBOGIE010000523.1:0-1254 GCA_050742435.1 Acidimicrobiales bacterium
CCCCCGCCGGCACGCGACGGGCGTGGTCCGAAGGACCCGGGTGCCCGTCGCCTAGGAAAGTCGCCTAGGAGAGCGGCTCCATCAGGGCCTGGCAGGCCCTGCGGATCTTCCCCAGCAGCGACAGCTCCCGGCGCGGGATGTCGGGCAGCGACCGGACGGCGGCCAGCACCTGTGCGGCGGGGGCGTCGCTGACCGCGGTGAAAACCCTCCCCCCGGTCGACCACACGACCAACTGCCCGCCCGGCCAGGCGTAGCGCCAGCCCGAGGCCTCGCCTACGGCGACCGGCTCGCCCGAGGGCGGCAGGTCGGACCGGCGCAGGCGCCCCTGCTGCTGGAACACGGACAGGTCGTAGAGACCGTCGCTGTAGAGGACGTGGAGCACGTTGTCGTCCCGGTAGACGCCCATGCGCTCGTACCCGTCGGCCAGGATGGCAGGAGCGGCGGCCGGCGACGAGAGCCGCTGCGGGTCGACCGCCGTGGGGACGTGGCTCTTCTCGGGCTGGGCGTCCGCCGGAGGGGGGCCGGCAGGGCTGAGGTCGATGAACTCGAACGTCAGCGTCCGCAGGAGCCGGCCCTGGCCGTCGTACTGCTCGCGCCGGAGCAGGAGGTCGGTCTGGGTGTCGAGGTAGATGCGCTCGACCAGCCGCCCGCCACCGCGCACCTCGACCGCGTTCGTGGGCCGGCCGGCCACCACCGGCCCCTGCGCCGGCGCCGAGGTCATGTACTTGGGGATCCCGTTCGGCCGGGGGGAGGGGCCCTGCGACGGCAGCCACATGGACTCCCACCCCTTGCCGCCGGGGGAGAGCAGGCGCCCGAACGCGGGCCGGGCCATGACCAGGTTGGCGCCCTGGACGACCAGCGCCCCGGCGGCAGCCTGGACCCACAGGCGCTCGGATCGCATGGTGGCGCCGTCCAGCCACTGGACCACGAGCTCGCCCTCGAAGGGAACCTCCTCCGCCGCCCTCCGGGCCTGCTCGAGCGGCGCCGGAGCGGCGGCCAGCGACGGGGTGACGGTGCCCACGAGCATGGCCAGGGCGGCGACGGCCACCGCGCCCGGCGCCGCCGCGGGGGTCCGTCTCACCGGCCGAAGGTGACGGGTACGCCGACGGGTGCCAACTTGCTGATCAGGTCGGCGCCGACCGACGCGCTGGTGGCGTGGGCCTCCACCAGCCGGGGGACGGACGGGCTCACCGGACGGGGGCTGGGCGAGCCGACCCCGAGCACGGTGGCCGCCGCCGCGGCCGCGCCCAGGGC
>JBOGIE010000524.1:0-1246 GCA_050742435.1 Acidimicrobiales bacterium
GGAGATCCTGTCCGCCTACCGGTTCCTGGCCGGCACCGAGGCGGTGTTCTGCGAGCCGGCCTCCGCCGCGTCCGTGGCCGGCCTGCTCAAGGTGGGCGTGCCCGAGGGCGCCCGTACGGTGGTCTGCACCCTGACCGGCCACGGCCTCAAGGACCCCGACCGCGCCATCGCCGAGATCGCCGTCCCCTCCCCGGTCGACGCCGACATTGCCTCCGTGCGCGCCGAGCTGGGCCTGTGACCCCCCGTTCTGGCTGCAGTTACCCGCGCATGCGAGGGTCAACTGCAGCAGGTTCGAGATGAGGTACAAGTACATCGTGTGCGTGCCGGACGGGGCGGCCGACGAGCCGCTGGCCGAGCTGGGAGGGCGCACACCGCTGGAGGCCGCGTCCCTGCCCACGTTCCGGGCCCTGGCCCGGCGGGCCGAGGTGGGGCGGGCGGCCACCATCCCCGAGGGGTTCCCGCCCGGGAGCGACGTGGGCAACATGTCGATCCTCGGCTACGACCCGGCCCGCTACCACACCGGCCGGGCCCCGATCGAGGCCGCGGCCATGGGCCTGCGCCTGGACGACGACCAGGTGGCCTACCGCTGCAACCTGGTGACGGTCGGCGCCGACGGCACCATGGTCGACTTCGCCGGCGGCCATCCCACCACCGAGGCGGCGGCCGAGGTCGTCGCCGCCCTCGACAAGGAGCTGGGCGGCGGGGGGGTCGAGTTCCACCCCGGGGTGCAGTACCGCCACATCCTGGTGGCCCCGGCCGAGTGGGCCGACGCCCGGTGCACCCCGCCTCACGACCTCACCGGCAAGCGGGCGGTGTGGCCCACCGGTCCGGCCGCGCCCCGCCTGAAGGAGCTGATGGACGGGTCGCGGGAGGTCGTGGCCCGGTTCGGCGACAAGGTGGGCGCCAACCAGATCTGGCTGTGGGGCCAGGGTCGCCAACCCCGCATCCCGTCCTTCACCGAGACCTACGGGCTGCGGGCCGGCCTGGTGTCGGCGGTCGACCTGGTTCGCGGGCTCGGCGCGCTGACCGGCATCCGCATCGCCCAGGTGGAGGGCATCACCGGCTGGTACGACACCAGCTACGAGGCCAAGCGCGACGCCTGCCTACAGTCGCTGGCCGCGGGCGACGACCTCTTCCTCATCCACGTGGAGGCCAGCGACGAGGCCGGCCACGCCGGCGACGTCGAGGAGAAGGTCAAGGCCCTGGAGAACTGGGACCGGCGCATCCTGCGTCCCCTGGTCGACGC
>JBOGIE010000525.1:0-1237 GCA_050742435.1 Acidimicrobiales bacterium
CCTGGGCCACCCAGTTGGCCGTCATCCCGTTGCGCCGGTCCCCGGACCGGCTGCCGATGACGTGGAGGCCGGACGGCATGGTCCAGAGGACCCGGCGGCGCAGCTTGTCGTACTCCTCGGCGTCCTTTCCGTCGGGAATGGGGCCGACGATCCCGGTCTGGAGAGGCATGGGGGGAAACTACCCGGCGGCGGCGGCCAGCCCTTCGATGGTGTGGGCCAGGTCGACGTCCTTGGCCGTGACCCCGCCCTCGCTGTGGGTGCTGAGGGCGACGGTGACCTGGTTGTAGCGGATGTCGAGATCGGGGTGGTGGTTCGCCGCCTCGGCCTCGTAGGACAGGCGGACCACGAAGGCCACGGCGGCGGGGAACCCGTCGAAGCGGTACTGCTTGGCGACCTGCTCCTGGCCCCCCTCCCAGCCGGGCAGGCCTTCCAGGGCGGTGCGGATCTCCTCGTCGGACATGGTGGCCATGGTCCCCGGTCTAATAGGTTTGGAAATACTTCGCTCGGCTAATTAGTTTAGGAAACCAATGACCACCGTCTCGTCCCGCTCGCCCTCCGAGGCCGAGCTGGCCTCCCGCCTCCGCCTGGCCGTCACCAGACTGTCCCGGCGGCTGCGCACCCAGCTGCCCGGTGAGCTGTCCCCTTCCCAGCTGGCCACCCTCTCAAGCGTGGAGCGGCTGGGGCCGATCACCCTGGGCGATCTCTCGGGCGTGGAGCGGGTCAAGCCGCCGACCATGACCAAGATCGTGGGCTGCCTCGAGGAGCAGGGGCTGGTGACCCGCACCGTCGACCCCAACGACCGCCGCGTGGCCCGGGTGGAGGCCACCGCCGAGGGCCGGCACTTCCTCGACCGCAGCCGTCGCCGCAAGGACGCCTACCTGGCCGAGCGCCTCCGCGACCTCGACCCCGCCGACCGGGCCGCCCTCGAACGGGCGGCCGAGGTGCTCGAGCGGTTCCTGGACAGTCCGTGACGACCCGTTGACTGCTGGGGACGCCATGACGGCGCGGCGCCTGCTGGGGACGCCAATGACGGCGCGGCGCCTGCTGGGGACGCCATGACCGGAGCCACCCTGCGGGCGGCCGGCGCCCGCACCTTCCGGTCGCTGCACATCCGCAACTACCGGCTCTTCTTCTTCGGCCAGCTGGTGTCGGTCACCGGCACGTGGATGCAGACCGTGGCCCAGAGCTGGCTGGTCCTGAACCTCACCGGGAGCGGGGTGGACCTCGGGATCACCGT
>JBOGIE010000526.1:0-1233 GCA_050742435.1 Acidimicrobiales bacterium
CGGCCGCGGACCGGCCGGCGTCGAAGGCCCGGCGCAGGGTGTGCTCACCGATGCGGTACACCGTGGCCGCTCCCCGGGACTCCACGTCGGCGAGCAGCTCCAGCTCGGCCGCGACCTGGGGCTGGAGAGCCCCGGGCGCCACCACGGTGAGGTCGGCCTGGACCACGAAGTGGTCGACAGACGCCGGCGCCCGTTGCGCCAGCGCGGCGACCGCCCCGGCCAGGTCACCGGCCACCGCCCGGCGCCCGGCACCGGTGAGGGATCCCCGGGCCCGCAGGCCGAGCAGCTCGGCCTCCTCGACCACCCATGACGCCAGCATCTCCGGCGGGGCGGGGCCCGTGCGCCACAGCTGCGGGCGCGACCATCGGGCCCGCGCCCACAGCGCGGGGCCGGCCGGAACCGCCCGGTCGCCCGGCACGCCGGCCAGGATCCGCAGCACGGACTGGCGGCGGTCGGCCGCGCTCGCGCTGTGGCGCCGCAGCAGCGGAGGGATGCGCTTGTCCTTGGCGTCGAGGGCGCCGGCCACGCTGGGGTCGAACTCGGCGGCCAGCCACCCGCCCGCCAGCCGACCCCATCGGGCGGGGGCGTCGAGCTCCAGCCACTCGTCGAACGCCGCCGTCGGCAGGGCCACGCCGGCCCGCTCGTCGACCCAGGCCAGGCCGGCGGCGCCGGCGATGTCGAGCAGCCGGGCGACATCGCGCTCGGACCGCTCGGTGGCCCGGGCGGCCCGGCGCACGTCCCGCACGCCCACGCCGCCGTCCTTCAACAGCCGGGGAGGATCGGCGGCCCATCCCTCGAGCAGGACGGCCACGTCGGCCACCACCCGCAGGGCCTGCTCGGCACCGGCGGCGTCGGCCACATCGGCGTCGGCCGGCTCGGTCGGCACCTCGGGCTCGTCGGGCCAGAAGGAACCGAAGGCGTGGCCGCCCCGCAGGGCCAGGCCCACCTCGCCCGGGATAATCAGGCGATACCATTCGTACGCCCCGAGGAGGCCCCGGCGAGCCAACCACCCCGCCGGGGCGCGGTCAGTGAGCGTGTAGGGGCTGGCATCCACCACCCCGTGGTCGCGCAGGGCGCGCTCCAGCACCTGCACGGTGCCCGGGGGGCCCGCCGCCGCCAGCTCGCGGACCCGCTCGGGGTGGCCGACGTGGGCGGCGATGGCGTGCAGGATGGCCGCTTTGTTGGCGGGGGGCTTGATCCCCAGGCGCTTGCAGATGGCGGCCAGCTCCAAGA
>JBOGIE010000527.1:0-1233 GCA_050742435.1 Acidimicrobiales bacterium
CGTCGTGCACCACCGCGTGGGCAAGGGGCTGCTCGTGCCGGTGCACGCCGGCGTCTACCGCGTCGCCGGCGCGCCGGTCACGTGGCACCAACGGATCATGGCCGGCGTCCTGGCCGCCGGCCCCGATGCGGTGGCGTCCCACCGTGCCGCCGCCTTTCTCCACGGGCTGGCTGTCGGGCCGAGACCCGAGGTGACGGTCGGCCGCACCCGGGCGCCACAGCCGGCCGGTGTGGTGGTCCACCGGGCGACCGGCCTCCTGCCCTCCGACCGGCCTCCTGCCCTCCGACCGGGAGGTGCGCGACGGCATCCCCCGGACCCGCCCACCCGCCACGCTCCTCGGCCTGGCCGGCGTCGTACCGTCCGGGGTGCTGGAAGCGGCGCTCGACGACGCCCTCGGGCAGGGCCTGGTCAGCTGCGCCCAGCTCCAACGGCGGCTCGCCGCCGCCCCCGGGCACGGCCGGCCCGGTGTTGTCGTGCTGCGGGCGCTGCTCGCCGCCCGGATGGAACGCCCCCGTTGGACCCAGAGCGAGTTCGAACGCCGCCTTTTCGCCCTCCTCGCCGCCGCCCACGTGCCGCTTCCGGTGCCCCAGTACGAGGTACTGCGTCCGGACGGTCGGCGTTCCTTCCTGGACTTCGCCTGGCCCGATCTGCGTCTGGGCCTCGAGGCGGACAGCTACCGCCACCACGCCAGCCGGATCGACTGGTCGCGCGACCACACCCGCAACAACGCCCTCATCTCGCTGGGGTGGCGCATCCTTCCGGTGACCTGGGAGGACATGGACGAACACCCCGAGGCGCTCGTCGCGACCGTGCAACGGGCCCGGGCGGCGTGAACTTGGCAGGATTTGTTGGTCCTGGGCCAACAAATCCTGCCAAGAACGGCTGGAATGGCGGTCGGGATGACCGAGGCGACTGTCGTGGTGGTCGAGGACGACCGGAACATCGCCGACCTGGTGGAGCTGTACCTGCGCCAGGAGGGGTTCCGGGTGGTGCAGGCGCCCACCGGCCAGCGGGGGATCGACGTCGTCCGTGACCAGCGGCCCACCATGGTCATCCTCGACGTGGGCCTGCCCGGGGGGATGGACGGCCTGGAGGTGTGCCGGCGCCTGCGCAGCGCGAGCGACGTCCCCATCCTCATGCTCACCGCCCGCGACGGCGAGGTCGACCGCGTGCTGGGCCTGGAGCTGGGCGCCGACGACTACGTGACCAAGCCGTTCGCGCCCCGGGAGCTGG
>JBOGIE010000528.1:0-1232 GCA_050742435.1 Acidimicrobiales bacterium
ACCGACCCCTACCAGCGGTGCGAGGGCAAGTACCGGCTGACCCAGGGCATCGTCGGCGAGCTGTCGGCGGCGCAGAACCCGTTCTCCATCCTCACCAAGTCCACCCTGATCCTGCGCGACCTCGACCTGCTGGCCGAGGCGGCCAGCCGCACCGAGGTGCGGGCCAACTTCTCGATCGGCACCCTGGACGAGGAGGTCTGGCGGACGACCGAGCCCGGGACGCCCCATCCGCTCCGCCGGGTGGAGGCGGTGGCCAAGCTGAACGAGGCCGGGGTGCCGTGCGGGGTGCTCGTCGCTCCGGTCCTCCCCGGCCTCTCCGACACCCCCGAGCAACTGGAAGCGGTGGTGAAGGGGTGCGTCGACGCCGGAGCCGTCTCCATAACGCCGCTGCTCCTGCACCTCCGGCCCGGGGTCCGGGAGCACTACCTGGGCTGGCTGGCCGGCGCCCGGCCCGACCTGCTCGACCGCCACACCAGGCTCTACCGGCGCTCCTACGCCCCGGCCCAGACCCAGGACCAGCTGGCCGAGCTGGTCACGGGCCTCGTGACCCGCTTCGGCGGACGGACGGTCGGTCCGCGCCAGACCCGGGCGGTGATGCCGAAGGCCGATCCGCCCCCGCCCCCACCGAGCCAGCTCCAGCTCGGCGTGTAGCTCCCCGGTACCCTCGCGGCGTGCTGCTCGCAGAGGAACCGGCGCTCGTGTCCATGCTCGCGGCCGGCGCCGGCTGAGTGATGGCCGCGACGTTCCGGGGTTGGCCGGAGAGCGCCCTCGACTTCTACCGGGAGCTGGAGCTCGAGAACAACCGGGCGTTCTGGACCGCGCACAAGGACGTGTACGAGCGCGACGTGAAAGCCCCGTTCGAGGCCCTGAGCGACCTGGTCGCCGAGGAGTTCGGCCCGCTGCGGGTGTTCCGGCCCCACCGCGACGTGCGCTTCAGCAAGGACAAGTCGCCGTACAAGACGCGGTGCTACGCGGTGACCGAGGGTGAGGGCGGGGAGGCGTACTACGTGGAGGTCTCAGCCAAGGGGCTCGTCGTCGCCACCGGCTACTGGATGATGGCGAACGACCAGCTCGACCGGTACCGCCGGGCGGTCGACGACGATGACGCGGGCACGGCCCTGGAGCAGATCCTGGCCGACCTGGCGGCCCGGAAGCTGACCAACGAGGCCCCCGGGCTGAAGACGGCGCCCCGCGGCTACCGCCGGGACCACGCCCGTGTCGACCTCCTCCGC
>JBOGIE010000529.1:0-1230 GCA_050742435.1 Acidimicrobiales bacterium
CCCACCAGTGAGTGGTCGTGCTCGGCGTTGGCCACGGCCGAGTCGAGCAGCTTGCCCACGACGATGGCCGCGTCCCGCTCCACGAACTTGAGGATCTCGCGGGCCCGGTCGGCCGGGTGGCCCCGGATCAGGTCGAGCACCTGGCGGACCTTGTACGGCGAGATGCGGACGTACCGGGCCTGGGCGCGCGCCGAGGTGACCGGGGTGCGCACGGCCTGGGACCGCGACTCCGGCCGCCGGCGCAGGACGGGCGCCTCGTTGAGCTTGGGACCGGTCACCGGCTATCTCCTCCCCGCCCGCTCCTGGCCGGCGTGGAACCGGAAGGTGCGGGTAAGGGCGAACTCGCCCAGCTTGTGGCCCACCATCGCCTCGGTGATGTACACGGGAACGTGCTTGCGGCCGTCATGCACGGCGATGGTGTGACCGACCATGTCCGGGATGACCGTCGAGCGGCGGGACCACGTCTTGATGACCCGCTTCTCGCCGCGGGAGTTGAGGGCGTCGACCTTCTTCAGCAGGTGGTCGTCGATGAACGGGCCCTTCTTCAGGCTGCGTGCCATGAGTTCCCCTACCTCGTCTTTCTCATCGGCGCGAGCCGCGCGTCCGGCGACGGCGGATGATGAGCTGCTGGGACGGCTTGTTGGTGTTGCGGGTCCGGCCCTCGGGCTGGCCCCAGGGCGACACCGGGTGGCGGCCACCCGAGGTCTTGCCCTCGCCACCGCCGAGGGGGTGGTCGACCGGGTTCATGGCCACGCCGCGGGTCTGGGGGCGGACGCCCTTCCAGCGGGCCCGGCCGGCCTTGCCGAGGGAGACCAGCTCGGCCTCGGGGTTGCCGACCTCGCCGATGGTGGCCTTGCAGTCGATCGGTACCCGCCGCATCTCGGTGCTGGGCAGGCGCAGGGTGGCGAAGTCGCCCTCCTTGGCCACCAGCTGGATGCTCGAACCGGCGCCCCGGCCCATCTTGCCGCCGGCGCCCGGCTTGAGCTCGACGTTGTGGACGGTGGTACCGACGGGGATGTAGCGCAGGGCCAGGGCGTTGCCCGGGCGGATGTCGGCCTTCTGGCCGCTCTCGAGCGTGTCGCCGACCCGCACCCGGGACGGGCACAGGATGTAGCGCTTCTCGCCGTCGAGATAGTGGAGCAGGGCGATGCGGGCGTTGCGGTTGGGGTCGTGCTCGATGGTGGCGACCTTGGCCGGCACGCCGTCCTTGTCCCGCTTGAAGTCGATGAT
>JBOGIE010000530.1:0-1223 GCA_050742435.1 Acidimicrobiales bacterium
ACACCGACCACCGCCCCGATGCGAGGCCGAGCGGCGCGCCGGCGGGTGCCGAGGCCGCCTCCATCGCGCCGCCACGCGGCGAGAGGGTCGGCCGGCGGAGTGGGCGGGCCGGCCGGCGCCGGGGAGGCCAGGCCTCGTGGCAGGCGCGCCGCGGGGACCTCCTGCTGCAGCGCCTCGGCCACGGCTCGGGCGGAGGGGCGGGAGCCAGGGTCGTCGGACGTGGCCTGGTCCGCCACCCGGGCCAGTACGTGACCGGCGGGCGGGTCGGGGGCGAGGAAGCGGGCCAGCGCACCCAGGCCGAAGACGTCGAAGGCCGGGTGCAGCGCCTCGGCATCGGCCCGCGCCGGATCGGAGAAGGACCGGGGCAGCTGCGGGGCAGGCCCGGCGGGCTCGCCCGCTCGGCCGCCGTAGGCCAGGCCGCACAGCACCGGCCTCCCCCCCGGTCCCACGATCACGTGCTCCCCACCCACGGCCCCGTGGACCAGGCCGAGTTCGTGGAGGTCGGCCAGGGTGCTGGCCAGGGCGGCGAGCAGCCCGGCACCTTCTTCAAGCGGTAGGGGCCCCGTCTGGGCCACGGTCGGCCCGTCCACATGGGCGGTGAGCAGGATGGCGCCGATCCCGTGGCCGTCGACCCCGACCAGCTCCACCACTCCGGGATGCCGGGCCGCCTCCAGCTGGGCGGCCTCACGCTCCAGCCGGGCAGCCTCCTCGCCGTTGCCGGCCACCTTGGCCAGCACCCGGCGCCCGGCGGCATCCGTGGTGACCGACGTCCTCACCGCCATCATGTCGTGATAATACAAACACTTTCAGCATTTCTCAAGTGGTTCAGCACCCGACCGCCGACTGCCGGGGCGAGGCAGTCGACTGGGCGTGCACGGCCACCTGCCCACTCGACCCGGGGAGGGCCTTCCCGAACAGCTCGTCGACACGCGACGACGCGGTCACCCTCACCGTCCACGCGCAGCCGGCACCTGTCGGGGAGATGGCCTCGGCGGTCACCGTGAGGCCGTGGTGGCGGGCCGAGTCCACCAACTGGAACACCCGGTCGACGGCGATGGCCTCCACCGCGGCGGAGGACAGGTCGATGCGGTTGTCCTCGTAGAAGGAGGCGTCGGAGAGGGCCTCGGTGGCCGCGTCGTTGGCCGCCGCCGCCGTGGCGTTGACCAGTTGGCGCTGGGCGAGGAAGGCGATGGCGCTGTCGACGGCCATGGCGGCCAGCGCCA
>JBOGIE010000531.1:0-1222 GCA_050742435.1 Acidimicrobiales bacterium
GGCGGGACGTTCAACGTGGGCTCCCAGGAGGAGATCTCCATGCTGGGCCTGGCCGAGCGGATCCTCGCCCGGACGGGCTCGCCGTCGGGCATCCAGCTCATCCCCTACGACCAGGCGTATCCGGCCGGCTTCGAGGACATGCAGCGCCGGCTGCCGTCCACGGACAAGATCCGCGACCTCACCGGGTGGCGGCCGACCCGCTCGCTCGACGACATCCTTGCCGAGGCCATCGCCGAGGCGGCTGCCGAGCACGCCGCCGACGTGGCCGGATCCCCCTGACCGTGGGCCCGACCTGGGCCTACGCCTTCCTGGCCGCCGGGCTGGTCACCCTGGCCGGGACGCCCCTGCTGCGCCGGCTGGCACTGGCCACCGAGTTCGTCGACCACCCGGTCGCCGCCCACAAGAGCCACCGTGACCCCACCCCCTACCTGGGCGGCATCGGGCTCATCGTCGCCGTGCTCGTCGGGCTCCTCTTCACCGACCGGCTGACCCCGCAGGTCGGGGTGGTGGCGCTGGGCGGGTCGCTCATCGGCTGCCTCGGCCTGCTGGACGACCACCGCTCGGTCGGCGCCCTCTTCCGCTTCACCGTCGAGCTGGGCGTCGCCGCGGTCGCCGTGGCCGCCGGACTGCGCATCCACGCCACCGACGTGCCGGCCATCGACGGCGTGCTCACGCTGGTCTGGATCGTCGGCGTCACCAACGCGGTGAACCTGCTCGACAACATGGACGGGCTGGCCGCCGGGGTCTCGGCCGCGGCGGCCACCGCCATCTTCGCCCTGGCCGTGCTGGGCGAGCAGCTGGTCACCGCCACCGTCGCCGCCGGCCTGGCCGGGGCCTGTGTGGGGTTCCTGGTCCACAACAAGCGGCCGGCGTCGATCTTCATGGGCGACACCGGCAGCCTGTTCCTCGGCTTCGTCCTGGCCCTGGCCGCCATCGACGTCAGCCCGGCCCTGACCCCTCCGGCCAGCTTCGCCGTGCCCCTCATGCTCCTGGCCCTGCCGGTGCTCGACACCGCCACCGTCACCCTGGCCCGCCTGCGGCGCGGGCGGCCGGTGTCCCAGGGCGGCAAGGACCATCTCTCCCACCGGCTGGTCGCCGTCGGCCTGTCCCCGGGGGCGGCGGTCGCCGTGCTGGTGGGGGTGGAGGGGACGGTCGGCATGGCCGCGGTGATGGCCGGCCGCCAGATGGTGCCGCTGGGGTTGGCGGTCACCGCCACCGTCAC
>JBOGIE010000532.1:0-1222 GCA_050742435.1 Acidimicrobiales bacterium
AATGCACCCTTAACAGCTCTGGGATCTGCCGACAGAAAAGGGGGGGCTCGGCCTTGAGCGAGGAGACCGAGCTGGTTGGCCCGGCATTGACCTACGCCCGGCGGGTGGGCCAGCGGCTGCGTGCCATACGCCGCCAGAAGCGCCTGTCGCTTCAGGAGGTCGAGGCCGCGTCCAGCCAGGAGTTCAAGGCGTCGGTCCTGGGGGCCTACGAGCGGGGCGAGCGGGTGATCTCCGTCCCCCGGCTCCAGCGCCTGGCCGACTTCTACCGCGTTCCGGTCGACCAGCTCCTGCCCCGTGACAACGAGGTACCGGCCGAGCCGCCCGCCGCCGGGGCCGATGCGGCCGAGGTGCGCCCCGCGGTCCCCGTCTGGCCGTCCAAGGTCACCTTCGACCTGGCCCGCTTCCAGGCCGTCGACGGCGATCCCGAGCTCGAGATGGTCTACAAGTACCTGAGCAGCATCCAGGTGCGGCGGCAGGACTTCAACGGCCGGGTGCTCACCATCCGGGCCGACGACATCCGGGCCATCGCCGGCCTCTTCGGCACCGACGCCGACGCCCTCCTGCGCCGCCTCGACGACCTCCAGCTCCGCCTCCAGCCAGCCTAGGGATCAGGCCGGGCCGTACCAGCCGGCCACGTCGGCGATGACGTGGGCCGAGCCCAGGTTGTTGTACAGGTCAATCGCGCCGCCCGCCCCCACCTTGACCGTCACCAGGTTGGGCACGGTCTGGCCGGCGGCGTAGTTCAGGTTCGAGGCCCGCGGGCGGCTCTCGCCGGCCGGCCAGGCGGTCAGGTAGCTCCCCGCGGTGGGCTCGGTGACGGTGACGTTGAGGACGACGGCCGACACGCCGGTGGCAGGAACACCGCCCCGGCCGGTGACCTGCACGCTCAGGTTGGACGCCGGGCCGACCCTGGCTGCCGGCGCCCCCTGCCCCAGGCAGGTGTCGAGGATGCGTGAGGGGACGAGGGTCGAGAACAGGGCGCCCAGGACGCCGGATCCGAACGGCAGGACCGACCGGGCGACGTCGTCCCCGGGCGACAGGTCGACGACCACGTGCCCGCCGGTGCCGAACGCGGGGTCGGGCGTGCCGTCGCCTCGGAACCGGGCCACCAGCGCGCCGGCCCCCGCCTGCCCGGCCACGAGGATCGGCTCGCTCCTGCCACCCCACGGCAGGGCGTACACGGCGTTGGCCGAGTCCAGCCCGGCCGTGACGTCGAGCACCA
>JBOGIE010000533.1:0-1221 GCA_050742435.1 Acidimicrobiales bacterium
TCAACACCGCGGGCATCCCCGCGGTCGACCTGCACGGGAACCTGTCCCAAGCCCAGCGCGACCGCAACCTGGCCGCCTTCGCCGACGGGACGGCGCGGGTCCTCGTCGCCACCGACATCGCCGCGCGGGGCATCCACGTGGACGACGTGGCCCTCGTCGTCCACGTCGACCCGCCCACCGAGCACAAGGCCTACCTGCACCGATCGGGGCGGACGGCCAGGGCGGGGGCCAAGGGGGCGGTGGTGACCGTGATCCTTCCCGACCAGACACGGGACGTCGCGTCGATGATCCGCCAAGCCGGCATCCGCCCGAGCTCGGCCCGCATCGTGCCGGGCGACGCCCGCACCCTGGCCCTCACCGGCCCGGCCGCCGAGCCGGTGTTCAGAGCTCCGGCGCCTCAGCCGGTGGCGGCCCGCCCCGCCGGCGCCCCAGGCCGGCCGCCCCGTCACCGATCGTCCGCCCGCCGCGGGGGTCGCTGACTCAGGCGCCCCCCCGTCCGGCTGCGCACCGCTGAACCGCCGGCCGGCCGAGCGACGTGCGATCTGGCCGGTCGTGGCGGAGGATGGTGCGTGCGCGACGTGGCCCGAACGTGATCGCCGGCCTGCTCGACCGGCTGGCCGAGCTGGCCTCGCCCTGGGGCTACGTGCTGGTCGGGGTCCTGACCCTCCTCGAGGCATCGGCTATGATCGGCCTGGTCGTCCCCGGCGAGGCGGCCCTGCTGGTGGGCGGGTTCCTCGCCTCCCAGGACCGGGCCGACCTCCCGCTCATGATGGTGGTCGGGGCTGTCGGCGCGGTGGTCGGGGACTCGATCGGCTACGAGATCGGCCGCCACCTCGGCCCCTCCCTGCGGCGCAGCCGGCTCGGTCGGTGGGTGGGGGAGGAGCGATGGGCTCGCGCCGAGGCCTACCTCGCCCGCCACGGCGGGCGGGCGGTGTTCTTCGGGCGGTTCGTTGGCGTCCTGCGGGCCATGGTCCCCACCCTCGCCGGGCTGTCCCGCATGCCGTACCGGACGTTCCTGCCGTGGAACGCCATCGGGGGCCTGGTGTGGGCGCCCGGGTTCGTCCTGCTCGGGTACGTCGCCGGCGGTTCCTACCACCAGGTGGCGGAGTGGACGGGCCGGGCCAGCGCCGTCCTCCTCGCCCTGGTGATCCTGGTCGCCGCGGTGGTGATCGGTGCCCGGGCCGCCGTCCGCCGGGAGAGCGCCGTGCGCAGCTGGGCCCG
>JBOGIE010000534.1:0-1220 GCA_050742435.1 Acidimicrobiales bacterium
TTCCTGGGCTCCCAGGGCCTGCCCGACTCCGGCTTCCGGGCCTTCACGTCGCACCCGATGTTCCGCCCGGCCAACGTGGGTGGTACCCGGCTCCTGCCCGCCGGCGCCTCGCCCCGGCTCGACGCCGCCGCCCTCGACGCCCTGGTGGGCATGGAGGGTATGGCCCCACCAACCCGCTACGAGGACCCGCCCGACGCCCCCTCCGGGGGCGGATGGCGCACGCCGCGGTGGTTGTCGCAACGACCATGGTGAGGCCCCGCCTCATCTGACAGAGCTGGAAAGGGGGGCGCCTTCGGGCGCCCCCTTCTATTCCTTGAAGGCGAGGGAGAGGGCGAAGTCGCCGGCGCCGTCGGTCCACCAGCGGGCGAGGGCCAGGTCGGCGTCGCCCAGCTCGGCCTCCACCCCCTCGCGGCGGAACTTGGCGCTGATCTCGGTGCGCATGGCCTCGCCGTCGGCGAAGGCCACGTGCAGGTCCAGGGCGGCCACGGTCACCGGCTGGGGGCCGGTCGAGCGCAGCCACATCTCGATCCACTCCTCCTCGGGGTCGAACCGGGCGACGTGGTCGAACCGCTCGGGCACGAAATCGGCGCCCAGCTCCCGGTTGACCACACGGAGGACGTTGCGGTTGAACTCCGCGGTCACGCCGGCGGCGTCGTCGTAGGCCGCCTCCAGCCGGTAGACGTCCTTCACCAGGTCCGTCCCGAGGAGCAGGCCGTCGCCCGGCGCCAGGAGCGCCGCCACTTCCGACAGGAACAGCGCCCGCTGCTTGGGCGCCAGGTTGCCGATCGTCCCCCCGAGAAAGGCCACCAGCCGCCGGCCGCCGCCGGGGATGGTGCCCAGGTGGTGCTCGAAATCGCCGACCACGGCCGTCACGTCGGCCTGGGGGTACTCCCGGGCCAGGGTGGCGGCGGCCGAGCGGAGGGTGGGCTCGCTCACGTCGAAGGCGACGATGCGCCGCAGCCTCCCGGCCCCGGCCAGGGCGTCGAGCAGCAGCCGGGTCTTCTCCGACGTGCCCGAGCCCAGTTCGACCAGGGTGTCGGCGCCGCTCAGGGAGGCGATCTCCGCCGCCCGTTCCTCCAGGATGCTGCGCTCGCAACGGGTCGGGTAGTACTCGGGCAGCCGGGTGATGTCGTCGAAGAGCTGGCAGCCCCGCTCGTCGTAGAACCACTTGGGCGGCAGTTCCTTGGGGACCGACGTGAGCCCGGCGCCCACGTCCCGCC
>JBOGIE010000535.1:0-1214 GCA_050742435.1 Acidimicrobiales bacterium
GGCCGGCGCCGGCCGGGCGGCGGCCGGCCTGGCCGTGGTCCGCTTGGCCGTGGTGGCCTTGGCGGCGCGAGCCGACTGCTTGGCCGTGCCCTTCACCGCGGTGGTCGACTGCTTGGCCGTCCCCTTGACGGTCTGGCCGGACTGCCTGGCCGTGCGCTTGACGGCCTGGCCGGACTGCTGGGCCGTGCCCTTGACGTCCTCGGCCGTGCCCTGGGCCTCCTGCTTGACGGTGTCGGCGGCCTGGGTGGCGACCTCCTTGACCCGCTCGGCCCGCTGCTGGGCGATGGGCTTGAGCTCCTCGGCCACGCTTCGGCCCGCGTCGACCGCCTGGTCCTTCAGCGGGGCCAGCCGCTCCTTGAGGCGCTCGCCGGCCGGCGTCCCCATGAGCCGGGCGCCGGCCACGACGGCGGCGGCGGTGCCGATGATGGCGGCCCGGGGGCGTTGGCGCACCACCCGCTGGGCATCGGACAGCAGGCCGGCCGAGCCCCGCTCCTCGATCCCGACGGCGACGTCCTGCAGCTCCTCGCCGGCCCGGCCCACCAGGTCGCCCAGGGGACCGGCCTGGTCGGCGTTGCCCCGGGCCAGGGCCAGGGCCTGACCGGCCAGGCGGTGGAGGCTCTCGGCGATCTGCTCGAGCTGGACCTCGGCCTGGGTCTCCAGCTCGCTCTTGGTCGTCTCGACCATGTCGCGGGCCTCGGTGGTGGCCATCTCGGCCACCTCGGCCGCCTCCTCCTTGGCCATGTCGACCACGGAGGCGGCCTCGTCCCTGGCGGTGGCCACCACGTCGGTGGCCTGCTCCTTGGCCGACGAGGCCACGTCGGCCGCCTCGTCGCGCGCGGCGTCGACCACGTCGGCGGCCTCGTCCCTGGCGGTGGCGGCCACCTCGGCCGCATCCTCCTTGGCGGTGGCCGCCACGTCGCGTGCCTCTTCCACCACGGCCGGGGAGGAGGAGCCGTTCCCGCTCGCTCCGCTGCCCACGTCCTGGTAGTACCGGTAGAGCTGCTGCTCGGTGTCCTCGGTGACCTCGTTGTCGAGGCTCGTCAGCAGGAACGGGGCGCCCTGGATGGTGGCCCGGCTGAACTCCACTTCCACCCCTCCCCGGGCGGGGGAGGCCTCCGCCAGTGGCACCAGGGCCAGGGCGTCGGGGCTGAGCCGCACCGCGGCCCACTCCGGCGTGCGGGTGACGTTGTCCAGGTAGACGCCCTCGATGACGC
>JBOGIE010000536.1:0-1212 GCA_050742435.1 Acidimicrobiales bacterium
GCGGTTGGCCAGGGGCATGAGCGGCTTGGGCTGGCTGGAGGTGAGCGGGCGCAGGCGGGTGCCCTCACCGCCGGCCATGATCACCGCCTTCACGTGGCCATCCGCCCGGCCCGGGCGGCGCGGCCCTGACGGAGCGCGTCGAGGGCCGGCTTGACGTAGGTCACGGCCGCGTACCAGGCCATGAGCAGCCCGGCGACGGCCACCGGCCAGGCGACCGCGGTGGCCGGCCCGTGGCCGTGGCCCCAGAGGAACAGCGGGAAGGCGATCATCATCAGGAACGTCCCGCACTTGCCGGCCCAGCTGACGTCGATGCGGCGGGCGCCCAGGACGGCCAGGAGAAGGGTCAGTCCGGCCACCGCCACCTCCCGCACGACCGCGGCCCAGAAGATCACCGGGGGGACGGATCCGTCGATGAGGATGGCCACCATGCCGACGATGAGCAGGATGCGGTCGGCCACGGGGTCGAGGATCTTCCCCAGCTCGGAGACCTGGTTGAAGTGGCGGGCCACATAGCCGTCGACCCAGTCGGTGATGCCCAGCCCGGCGAGCAGGAGGGCGGCGCCGACCCGGTTCTCCCGGCCGAAGAGCAGCCAGAGGAAGAGGGGAACGCACGCCAACCGGCCCAGGGAAAGGGCGTTGGGCACCGTGACGATCCGGTCGAGGCGGCCCTCGTTCTGCTCGGGCGCCGGCATCGGCCCGCATCCTATCGGGCCGCCCACCGGGCCTCCGAGCGGTCCGCGGTCTAGTCTCGGGTGCCATGGGGGTTGAAGCGGTCGTCGAGCCGCGCCCGCTGCCCGTCGAAGCGCTGACGGTCACCGGCTGCCAGATCCGGGTCAGGAACACCGGCCCGACCGACGACGAGTACTCCTTCGCCATCGACCGCGAGTCGGCCCAGTGGGGCTGGGTGACCCCGCCCACCGTGGCCGTCCCCGCCGGTGGGGAGGGCTCGGTGAAGGTGCTGTTCCGCCTGCCCAAGGCGCCCAAGCCTCCCGCCGGGCCCATGCCCTTCACCATCACGGTGACGTCGGTCACCGACAAGGCGGTGTCCACCGTGGCCGACGGCATCGTCGAGGTGGCGCCGATCTCCGACCTCCTCGCCACCCTCAACCCGCTCAGCGCCCAGGGCAGTGGGCCGTCGCACCACACCGTCGCCCTCTCCAACCGGGGCAACGCGCCGGTGCGGGCCCGGCTGCGAGCCGCCGACGCCGGCGG
>JBOGIE010000537.1:0-1212 GCA_050742435.1 Acidimicrobiales bacterium
GGCGGCGGCGTAGAGGAAGTCGACCTTGTGGTAGTCGAACCCCTGGGCGGTGAGGGCGGCCATAGTGGCGGTGACGTGGTCGAGGACGGCCGGGTTGGTGGTGTCCAGGGCGAGGGCCCACCCGCCCCACCACACCGGGTTGTGCATGGCCCGGCCCAAGACCCAGTCGGGATGGTCGCGGACGAGAGCGCTGCCTTCGTCGACCAGGAAGGGTGCGGTCCAGATCCCGGCCCGCAGGCCGGCCTTCCTGATGTCCCGCGCCACCGCTTCGGTCCCCTCGGCCCAGGTGGCCCGGGGCGACAGCCACCCGCCGATGGCCGCCTGGTAGCCGTCGTCGATCTGGACCACGTCGAGGCCGTGGGCGGCGGCGAGGGCCAGGTTGGCCCGCACGTCGGCGGGGGTCACCGACGAGAAGTACTGGTACCAGGAGCACCAACCCGAGGGGGCGGGCGTGCCGGTCCGGGCGCCGGCCTCGCCGCCCCAACGGGAGGCGTACTCGCTGTAGAGGGGGCCGGGGTCGCCGGAGGCCAGCCACAGCGGGTGGAGGGGGCGCTCGGAGCCGGGAGCCAGGCCCACGCCGTCGAGCAGGGCCCAGGCGGTGAGCGGCGACGCCTCCACCAGGCCCAGGTGGCGGCGGCCGTCGAGGAAGCCGGCGATGCCGCCGTCGGTGAGCAGGAACTGGTCGCCGGCCACCACCCGGCCCACCCGTCCGACGTCGGAGAAGTAGATGGCCCGCCGCCACGCGGCGACGTCACGCCGCTCGGGCCGGGCGTCGTCCGGCCGGCAGACTCGCACCACCGACCAGCTCTGCCAGCCGTGCTCCAGCACCAGCTCCGGCCGGGCGTCGAGGCCGATGCCCACCTCGAGCAGGTGGACGGTATGCCGGCCGGGGTTGCGCACCGACCAGTCGACCCGGACGCCCGAGCCCTCCTCGCGTGTGGCGATCGCCAGCTCGACGTCGCCCACCCGGGACGTGCCCTCGCCGAAGGGCACCTCCACGCCGCCGGCCCGTAGCGAGACGGGCCGCACCGACTTACGCCGGGGCCAGGGCGCGGTCGAGGGCGCCGCAGAGCAGGTGGATGAGCACCTGGTGGACCTCCTGCACGGTGGCGACCGAGGTCGAGGGCACGGCGATCACGTCGTCGCAGGCCGCGGCCAGCGGGTTCGGCGCCGCGCCGGTGAGGGCCCAGGTGGTCATGCCCACCGCGTGCG
>JBOGIE010000538.1:0-1208 GCA_050742435.1 Acidimicrobiales bacterium
ACCTCGGCGACGTCGGCAACGTCGTCATCGACGAGGCCGACCGCATGGCCGACATGGGCTTCCTCCCGCAGGTCGAGTGGGTGCTGCGCCACATCGGTCGCCGCCACCAGACGCTGTTGTTCTCGGCCACGCTCGACGGAGGCATCCAGGGTCTCGTCGACCGTTACCAACGTGATCCGGTGTTCCACGAGGTGGGCTCGACCACTCACACGGTCGAGGAGATGGCCCATCGCTTCCTGCTCGTCCACGAGATGGACAAGCCCAGGGTCGTCGCCGCCATCAGCCGCTCGGGCAGCCGCTGCCTGGTGTTCGTCAACACCAAGCGGGCTGCCGACCGGGTTGCCCGCCAGCTCGGCGACGCCGGGGTGGACGCCCGGGCCATCCACGGTGACCTCCGCCAGGAGGTGCGGGAGCGGGCGCTGAAGCGGTTCTCCGCAGGCAGGCTGGCGGTGCTGGTGGCCACCGACGTGGCGGCCCGCGGCCTGGACATCGACGAGCTCGACGTCGTCATCCAGTACGACCCGCCGCCCGATCCCAAGACCTACCTGCATCGGGCGGGCCGCACGGCCCGGGCCGGCGCCGCGGGGCTGGCGGTGACGTTGGTGCTGTGGAACGAGGAGCTCGAGGTCCGGCGGGTGAAGCGCCGCCTCGGGCTCGAGGAGCCCATCGTCGAGATGTTCTCCAACGACGAGCGGCTCGCCGATCTCGCCGGCTGGGACCCGGCCCGCGAGGGCGCGGCCTAGTCCCGGCTTGGTCCTGGCCTGGTCCGGGCCGACCCAACACCCGGTGATGGGACCGGGCCTCGGCCGACCCGTCACACCGCCGAGAACGCCAGGGCCCACAGGAGCCCGGTGAGCGACATCCCGTCGTACACCTGGCCCCGGCCGATGAGCCACCGGACCTTGTCGGGCTCGAGCCACTCGATCCGCTCGCTCTCGCTGGGGTCGGTGGGCTCGCCGACACGGGTGCCACCGTCGGCCGTGAACAGGTGGAAGACCTGGTCGGTCGAGCCGTTGTTGGGCGCATAGGCGCCCAGACGGCGCAGCGGGCCCGGGCGCCAGCCGGTCTCCTCGAGCGTCTCCCGCACCGCGGCCTGCTCGGGCGACTCTCCCGGTTCGATGCGCCCCGCCGGGATCTCCCAGCCCCACGTGTCGGTGATGAAGCGGTGGCGCCAGATGAGGAGCACCCCCCGGTCGGGGTCGCGGACG
>JBOGIE010000539.1:0-1201 GCA_050742435.1 Acidimicrobiales bacterium
TGGCCACGCTGCGGGGCCGCCCGCTGGCCGGGCTGGACGAGCTGAACGACGCCACCCGGGCCGCCCTCTCCGGCGGATCCGACGCGCCCCTGGCCCTGGTGGCCGAGCGGCTGATCGTGGGCCGGGAGCTGGGGCGGGTGCCGGCCGAGACGCCGATGGTCCCCCTGGCCCAGGACCTGGCCCGGGAGCAGCGCCGGCTGCGGTTGCGGGCCGAGCCCAGCGCCCGCGAGCTCGACCTCGACCTGCGCAAGGCCAACGACCTGGCCCGCAGCCACCTGCTCCACCGGTTGGCCCTGCTCGAGGTCGACTGGGGGCGGCCGGTGGCCGTCGCCGGAAAGGCCGGCACCTTCCACGAGGTGTGGCGGCTGCAGTGGGGGCCCGAGCTGGCCGTGGGGCTGATCGAGGCCGGGATGTGGGGCACCACCGTGGTCGACGCCGCCACCGCCCGGGCCATGCACGAGGCCGGCAGCGCGCCGGCGCTCGACGCGCTCACCGGGCTGGTCGAGCGGTGCCTGCTGGCCGAGCTGCCGGATGCGGTGGCCCACGTGATGGGCGTCGTCGCCGACCGGGCCGCCCTGGACACCGACGTCAACCACCTCATGGACGCCCTGCCCGCCCTGGCCCGGGCCCTGCGCTACGGCAACGTGCGCCGCACCGACGCCTCGTCGATCGAGGCCGTGGTCGACGGGCTGGTCGTGCGGGTCTGCATCGGCCTGCCGGTGGCGGCATCGTCGCTCGACGACGAGGCGGCGGCGGCCATGCTCGCCCGGATCATGGGCGTGCACGAGTCGCTGGCCCTCCTCGACCGCCGGGATCTCAGCGGGCGGTGGGACGCCACCCTGGCCCAGCTCGCCGACCGGACCTCCCTCCACGGGCTCCTCTCCGGCCGCTGCACCCGCCTGCTCCTCGATGCCGGCGTCATGGAGGTGGGCGAGGTGGCCGGGCGCATGGCCGCCACCCTGTCGGTGGGCGAGGCGCCGGGCCGGGCCGCGGCCTGGGTCGAGGGCTTCCTCTCGGGCAGCGCCCTGATCCTGCTCCACGACCGGTCCCTGCTCGGGCTGGTCGACTCCTGGCTGGCGGGCGTGGACGACGCGATCTTCGACGACGTCCTGCCCCTCCTCCGCCGGACGTTCGCCACCTTCGGCCGGGCCGAACGGCGCCAGCTGGGCGAGCACGTGCGCCGGCTGGACGGGGGGCGCGG
>JBOGIE010000540.1:0-1198 GCA_050742435.1 Acidimicrobiales bacterium
ACATCGCCTGGGTCAACGCCATCACCGACCCGCTGGTGGCGGCGGAGAACCTGCACTCCCAGCTGATGTCGAGCGACATGCACCGGGCCAACATCCTGAACCCCAAGTTCACCAGCGTGGGCATCGGCTCCTGGCGGACCGCCCCGGGGCAGACGTGGTCGGGCGCCGGCTTCCCCCTGCCCAACGTGTTCATCGCCGTCCAGATCTTCGCCGGCCTCCCCCTGGGGCTGGACCTGACGCTCGGGCCCGAGCCCACGACCCCGACCACGCCCGCCGGCCGGTTCACGCCTCTCAGCCCGGCCCGCATCCTCGACACCCGGACCGGCCTGGGGGGGCAAAAGCCCATCGGCCCGGGGGCCACGGCCGAGCTCCAGGTGACGGGCCGGGGGGGCGTGCCGACCAGCGGGGTCGGGGCGGTGGCCATGAACGTCGCCGTGGTCCAGCCCACGGCGAGCGGGTACCTCACCCTGTACCCGGGGGGCACGGCCCGGCCCCTCGCCGCCAACCTCAACTTCGCGGCCGGGGAGACTGTGTCCAACCTGGTGGTGGTGAAGACGGGCGCCAACGGCACGGTCGCCATACACAACCCGGCGGGGACGACGCATGTGATCGCCGACGTCGCCGGCTGGTACTCCGAGTCGGCGGCGGCGAACGAGGGACGGTTGGAGCCGCTCTCACCCACCCGCCTCCTCGACACCCGTACCGGCCTCGGAGGCGCGGCGCGCCTCGGGCCAGGCGGCAGCCTGGAGCTCCAGGTCGCCGGCCGAGCGGGCGTGCCGTCGACCGGCGCCCAGGCCGCGATCCTGAACGTGACGGTGACCGGCACCACCGCGCCGAGCTACCTGACCGTCCACCCCACCGGTGAGGCCCGGCCCAACGCGTCCAACGTGAACTTCGCCGCCGGGGACACCGTGGCCAACCGGGTGATGGTCAAGCTCGGCTCGAGCGGACGGGTGACGATCTTCAACGGGGCCGGCTCGGCCGACGTGATCGTCGACGTGGGCGGGTGGTACACCGACGCCTCGGTGTCCGGCGCCCTCGGCGCCTTCATCCCGCTGGTCCCGTCCCGCGTCCTCGACACCCGCGACGGCACCGGCGGCGCCGGCGGGCTGGTGGGGGCGGGGGCCACCCGTTCGGTGCAGATCACCGGGCGGGGCGGCGTCCCGTCCTCGGGCGCCCGGGCGGTGATCCTCAACGC
>JBOGIE010000541.1:0-1198 GCA_050742435.1 Acidimicrobiales bacterium
CGCCCAGGGAGGTGATCCGGACGGCCTGGCCCGGCCGGGTGGCGTCGGTGACGACCCCGACCGGCGTGGAGGGCGGCCGGTGCTCGAGCAGGACGGCCCGGGCCGCCTCGAACTGCCACGTCCGACCCCGGCTGCGGGGGTTGTAGAGGGCGACGACCAGGTCGGCGGCGGCCGCGGCCCGCACCCGCTGCTGGATGGCCGGCCACGGGGTGAGGAGGTCGGACAGGCTGATCACCGCGTGGTCGTGGCCGAGGGGCGCGCCGAGGAGGGCGGCGGCGGCCAGGGCGGCGGTGACGCCCGGCACGACCTCCACGTCGACCCCTGTCCCGCCTGCCATTTCCAGGGCCAGGGAGGCCATGGCGTAGATGCCGGCGTCTCCCGAGCAGACGAGGGCCACCCGCCGGCCCGCGTCCGCCTCGACCAACGCCTGCTTGGCCCGGACGGTCTCGTCGCCGATCGGGCTGCGGACCACCTCCTGAGCGGGGGTCAGGAGGTCGGCGCAGGCGTCCACGTAGGGCCCGTAGCCGATCACCAGCCCGGCCCGGCGGACGGCGGCCTCGGCCGCCGGCGTGCGGTGGGCGGCGCCCCCCGGTCCGAGCCCCACGACGGCCAGGTGGCCTCTCGGCCCCCGGCGCCGGGCGACGGCCACCGTGGCATGGGGTGCGACCTGCTTGTGCACCACCAGGTCGGCACCCGGACCGGCGGCCAGCAGGGCGGCGGCCTCGGCCACGCTGGCCGTGCCGACCGCGGCCCGGACGACGGGGCTGGGCGACGGTACGTCGACCGCGGCCAGGGTCGAGGCGGGGAAGGCCCGGACCGGCAGGCCCAGGGCCACGAGAGCCTCGTCGCCCGCCCGGCGGTCGATGGTGGCCACCTCACCCACCGACTCCACGGCCAGCCCGGCGCCGGCCAGCGCCCCGTCCACCAGCCGGCGCACCTCCTCGGCCGGCGCGCCGGTGGACGCCCCGACGCCCACCACCAGCGAGGGCGGATGCAGGGTGACCACGCCCGGGATGTGCGGGACGGCGAGATCGGTCACGACGATCCGCTCCGGCCCGACGCCCGGGACTCCCACCTCGACCGGCAGCGGCCAGCCGCGGGGGTTGTCGACCAGGGGCGGGCGTCCGTCCAGCCAGGCGCGGGTCACCCCGGCCACGTCACCCCGGGCGACGAAGCCGGTCAGCAGGTCGAGGGCCGG
>JBOGIE010000542.1:0-1174 GCA_050742435.1 Acidimicrobiales bacterium
CCGGCGTCGGACGGGCGGTCGTTGACCCCGTCGATCAGCGCCCACTCGAACGACAGCCGGCGGTTCTTGGCCGCCACCCAGGCCTGGCAGGCCTCGACCACCGCGCCGAGCGGGTACCGCCGGTTGACGGGCACCAGGGAGTCGCGCAGCTCGTCGTTGGCGGCGTGGAGCGACACGGCCAGGTTGACCGGCAGCCGCTCGTCGGCCAGCCGGAGGATGCCGGGCACGATCCCCACCGTGGAGACCGTCAGGTGGCGGGCGGACATCCCCAGGTCGCCGTGGAGGCGCTCCACGGCCGCCCAGGTGTTGGCGTAGTTGGCCAGCGGCTCGCCCATCCCCATGAAAACGACGTTCATGCGACGGGCACCCAAGTCCTGCGGACCGCGCCCGTCGCTGGCGGCGGGGGCCCCAGCCCCGCCGCCCCGTGCGTAACGGGCCCGGACGACCTGCTCGACGATCTCCCCGGCGGTCAGCTGGCGCTGGAAGCCGGCCTGGCCGGTGGCGCAGAAGGAGCAGGCCATGGCGCAGCCGGCCTGGGTCGAGACGCAGACCGTCACCCGCCCCGACCGGTAGCTCATGAGGACAGTCTCGACCCGGGCGCCGTCCACGAGCGACCACAGCCACTTCGTGGTGTCCCCCTCGGCGTTCACCGACGTGGTGACCGGGCGGAGGCCAGGCGGTAGATCGGCGGCCAGCCGGGACCGTAGGGCCAGGGGCAGGTCGGTCATCTCCTCGGGCTCGCGGCCCAGGTGCAGGCTGCGCCACACCTGGCGGGCCCGGTAGGCCGGCTCCCGGCCGAGGATGCGCGACAGCTCCTCGGGGGTGAGATCGAACCGACCGGGCATCCCTCAAGGGTACGTTGGTGCGGCCATGCCCGAGCCCCTGCCTCCGCTGCCGGAGAAGCACCATCGCGACCTCCAGGGGGGCACGGCCAGGGCCGCGGTGTTCGGCGTGAGCGACGGGTTGGTGTCCAACGTGGCCATCGTCCTGGGCTTCGCCGGGGCCAACACCGGCGCCGGCCTGGTCCGGCTGGCCGGTCTGGCCGGGCTCATCGGCGGGGCGGTCTCCATGGCCGCCGGCGAGTACATCTCCATGACCGCCCAGACCGAGCTGCTGAAGCGGGAGCTGGAGATGGAGCGCATCGAGCTCCACCGCCGGCCCGAGGCCGAGCGCA
>JBOGIE010000543.1:0-1168 GCA_050742435.1 Acidimicrobiales bacterium
GCTCGGAGGAGCGGCCGGGGCGCTCGGACGGGCGGACAGCGCCTTCTCCAGCCGCTCGATCCGTTCGAGCAGGGCGGCGGGCGACTCGTCCAGCTCCGGCCGGCACAGCCGGACCAGGGCCACTTCGAGCAGCACCCTGGGATCCGGTGCCTCCCGCATGTCGACCAGCGTCTGGCCCAGGACCTCCATGGCCCGCACGGTGGCCCCCCGCCCCAGTCGGTGGGCCTCGGCCTCGACCTGGTCGACCTCCTCGTCGGGCAGGCCGACCAGCGACCGCGAGACGCTCACCAGCAGGGTCTGGCGCAGCCGCTCGAGCACGTCGGTGGCGACCTGGCGGGGATCGTGGCCGGCCCCGCACCGCTCGGCGACGGCGGCCAGGGCCCGAGCCGCGTCCCGCTCGCACAGGGCCTCGACGAACTCCCCCACCGACGGCGCGTGGTGGTCGATCCCACCGGCCGCCGCCACCTGGTCCAGCACGGACAACGCATCGCGGACCGAACCCTTGCCCCGGCGGGCGACCAGGTCGATCACCTCGGCCGGCACGTCGAGCCCGGCGTCGGCCGCCACCCAGCGCAGGTGCTGGGTGAGCAGGTTGAGCGGCAGCAGGCGGAACTCGAAATGCTGGGTGCGGCTCCGGATCGTGGGCAGCACCTTCTGGGGCTCGGTGGTGGCCAGGACGAAGATCACGTGCCCGGGAGGCTCCTCGAGGGTCTTGAGGAGGGTGGTGGAGGCGTCGGTGGTCAGCATGTGGACCTCGTCGACGATGTAGACCTTCCACCGGCCCGGCGTGCCGAGGGCGGCCCGGGACACCAGCTCCCGCATGGCGTCGACCCCCCGGTTGGACGCGGCGTCGAGCTCCACCACGTCGAGCGAGCGGCCCTCGGTGATGCCCACGCACGACTCGCAGATGCCGCAGGGCTCCCCGTCGTCCTGGTTGGGGCAGTTGAGGGCCTTGGCCAGGATGCGGGCCGACGACGTCTTGCCCGTGCCCCGGGGACCGCTGAACAGGTAGGCGTGGGCCACCCGGCCCTCGCGCACGGCGTTGCGCAGGGTCTGGCTGACGTGGTCCTGACCCTTGAGCTCGGACCACCGCTGGGAGCGGTATCGCCGGTAGAGCGACTGGTAGGCCCCTGAACTGACGGTCATCCGGGCCGACAGTACCCCTCGG
>JBOGIE010000544.1:0-1168 GCA_050742435.1 Acidimicrobiales bacterium
TCCGACCACCCCTCCGGTGCGGACCTCCTTGACCACGTCCTCCAGGTCCTTCAGCAGCTCGTACAGGTCGTCCTCGGGCCCGGCCGCGTCGACGCGGTCGAGGGCGGCGTGGATCCTGTCCAGATGCAGGTCCTGCAGGTACTCCCGGGGCGAGCCGGCCAGGGCGCCGCCGAACAGGTAGGTGAACAGCAGGACGAACATGATCGGGAAGGCGGTCACGTCGAACAGCTGCATGGGGACGTGCTTGATCTTCAGCGCCGCCCGCCAGCCGAACGTGAGCGAGGCGGCGACGGGGGTGGCGCGGGTCGGGCGGGCCCGGTTGGAGAGGGCGGCCCGCAGCGTGGCCTCGGCCAGCGCCGGCTCCGGGGCGGTGGTGGGAGCGGTGGTCACGCTCATGCTGCGTCCTCCGTGGCGATCGGTTCTGCGGGACGGCCGGTGAGGGCCAGGAAGACCTCGTCCAGGCTGGGCTGGCCGAGGGAGAACTCGGCCACCGTGATGCCCGCCGCGGCCAGGGCCCCGAGGGCGGCGCTGGCCCGCTCGGGGTCGGGTGCCCGGGCGGAGAGGGCCGCCGGGTCGGCCTGGGGCTGGGCCGTGTCGCCGAGCACGTCGGAGAGGATCTGCTCGGCCGCGGCCCGCTGGGCGGCCTCCTGCAGGCGAACCCGCAGGGTGCCCGAGCCCACCCGGGCCTTCAGCTCGCCGCTCGTACCCTCGGCGATGACCCTGCCGTGGTCGATGATGGCGATACGCCCGGCCAGCTGATCGGCCTCGTCGAGGTACTGGGTGGTGAGCAGCACGGTCGTGCCCTCGGCCACCAGCACCCGCACGATCTCCCACACCTGGTTCCGGCTGCGGGGATCGAGGCCGGTGGTGGGCTCGTCCAGGAACAGCAGCTCCGGTGTGACGACGATGCTGGCCGCGATGTCGAGGCGCCGGCGCATGCCGCCCGAGTACTCCCGGACCAGGCGGTCGGCGGCCTCGGTGAGGCCGAAGGCGTCGAGCAGCTCGGCCGCCCGTTCCTCGGCCGCCCGGCGGCGGAAGCCGAGGAGCCGGCCGAGCAGCACCAGGTTCTCCCGGCCGCTCAGCTCCTCGTCGACCGAGGCGAACTGGCCGGTCAGGCTGACAAAGCCCCGCACGGCGTCGGCGTCGGTGACGATGTCGTGACCGAACA
>JBOGIE010000545.1:0-1160 GCA_050742435.1 Acidimicrobiales bacterium
TCAGGACCGAGCCGATGAGCAGCTGCGGGATGACCAGCACCCACTGGACCAAGGGTCGCCAATTGGCGATGTGCCGGTCGCCGTGGAACTCCAGCATGACGGGATAGGGCATGGCCGTGGACATCTGAACGTCCTCCTTGGACAGCTGCTGGGTTGTGCTTCTGCGCCAGCCGCCCCCTCGGCGGCGGAGCGTCCTCGCTCGGACGGTCACCGCTGAGCAGAACACCTCGGAGCGGCCCGCACAATGCGACGAATGTCTTGATTGCGTGGCGGTGAGGTGCCGCGGACGAGGCCGGCGGGATCGGTGACTTCGAAGTGCCCGTCCGGGCGGAGCTTGGCGTGCCATCCCGGCTGGTGGAGGACGTGATGATGTCGCGAGCAGAGCAGAACCAGGTTGGCCAGCTCGGTGGGTCCGTCGTGGGTCACCCACACCACGTGGTGGCCCTCGCACCACACCGACGGGCGGTCACAGCCCGGGAAGCGGCAGTGCTCGTCCCGGATGACCAGGGCGTTCCACAGCGGGGCGGGGATGGTGCGGGTGGAGGTGCCGTAGTCGAGGATGGCCGAGCGGCCCGACATGACTACCCGGTGCAGGGCGCAGTCGCACAGCAGCCGGGACACGGTCGGGCCGTCCAGTCCGGGCCCGTCGACCACCCGCCCGCCCCGGCCCGCTTCCAGGTCCTCGAGCTCGACGACCACGTTGACGTGGGGGCGGTGGCGGCCTCCGGCGTGGGTGCGCTGGTGGTCGAGGAAGAAGCGGCAGACGTCGACCAGGGCATCGGCCCGGCGCTCTGCCGGGCTGCGGTGCGTGTCGTTCCCCTCCGGGGTGGCCAGCCGGAGGGCGGCGGCCACCATGGCGCCACCCTCGGGGTCGAACGAGCCGTCCAGGACCCAGCGATCCTCCAGCGTCTGGGACAGGTACAAGGAGCGCTCCGGCTCCTGGGGCTCGGTGGGCTCGGGACGGGCCCGCACCAGCCAGGCCGCCATGGCCCGGCTCACGCCGGCGACGGTCAACGGGATGAGGTAGGGCACCAGCTCGGCCTCGTGGGCGGCGAAGATCTCCGTGAGCTCGTCGTCGAGGTGGGCCATGATGGCCTCCACCTGGCCGCCCGAGAGGCTGCCGTCGGCATAGGCCTGGGCGCAGACAGGGAGCGACCGCA
>JBOGIE010000546.1:0-1142 GCA_050742435.1 Acidimicrobiales bacterium
GGGCGGAGGCGATCGCCGCCGTCATGCGGGTGCGGCCGGCGGCGGCCGCCTTGGTGCTGGCCCGCGCCGGGCCCAAGCCCCGGTCGCTCCGCGTCACCAGCACCTGGTACATCCCGATGAGGGCCGCCTTCTGGTCGTCGTCCAGCAGGGGGCTCTGGGCGATGGCGCCCTCCACGCTCACCGGGTTGGCCCCGTCGTCGGCCGGCAGGTAGCCGAGGGGGCGGGAGAGGTGACCGGGCTCCAGCTCGAGGGTGCGCTCGATGGCGAAAACCGTCTCGGGCGACGGCTCGTAGCGGCCGTTGATCCAGCCGCTGACCGTGGACTGGGTGGTGCCCAGCCGGCCGGCCAGGTCCTCCTGCTTCATGCCCCGGGCCGTCATGGCGTCGGCCAGCAGGCGCCCGAACCGCTGCCGCGCCTCGGAGACACCTCCGCCAGTGCTGCCCACTGCCTTCGGGACTTCGCCCACCGGCTCACGCTCCCCAGCGCTCGTCTTTAGGAACCGTACAGGACTCCGCGAGCTAATGGGCGTCGCCGATGAGATATCGGCAACACTTGTAGTTATCGAACTCACGAATATGATCTATCCCGATGAACTATCGGTCAAACACATCTTTTCGAAACGGCAGAGCCGTGCTGGTGGCCGTGCTCCTGACCCTCGCCACGTTGGTCCTGCCCGTGGACGCCGCGGCGTCGTCGACGACCACCGGGTTCGGGGACCGGATGCTGGAGCTGGTCAACCAGGCCCGCGCCGACCAAGGGGTGGGGCCGGTCCTGGCCTCCCCCGGCTTGGCCTCGGTGGCCGGTGCCGGGCCGTACGCCGGTTGCGGGTACCCCGTGGCCGGCCGGTCCACGGACATGGGCGTCCGGAACTACTTCAGCCACACCATCCGCGACTGCGGCGGGCGGGGGATGACCAGCATGCTGACCGCGGCCGGGGTGGACTACGCCGAGGCGGCCGAGAACATCGCCTGGGTGGGCGGGATGACCGATCCGCTGCTGGCGGCCGAGCGCTTGCACAACGACCTGATGGCCAGCCCGCAGCACCGCGGCAACATCCTGAACCCGGCCTACACCCACGTCGGCGTGGGGTCGTGGCACACCGAGGCGGGGGAGAGCTGGTACGGGGGCGGTGCCGCCCTGCG
>JBOGIE010000547.1:0-1142 GCA_050742435.1 Acidimicrobiales bacterium
GATCGGTACCTCGCCGCACACCCGGGAGTGAATCTTGTGGCCATGTGACGGGGTGGGCGGCTCAGATTTCGGAGAGGAAGGCGGTGATAGCTGCCAGGCAGCCGGGGTGGGCCTCAAGGTGGGGTAGGTGGGCGGTGCCGGGCAGGACCTCGAGGCGGGCGGCGGGGATGCGTTCGGCCAGCATGGCGGCGCGGGCTTGGCAGTCGACGATGTCGAGGTCACCGACCAACACAAGGGTCCGGGCGGCGACATGGGTCAGCCGGTCCCATGCCGCGGGCTCCTGGACCTGTGGGCCGGGGTCCGCGGCGGTGAGCGCGGTGCCGTTCATGGCGAGGAACACCTCGCGGGTCGCCCCGCTCACCCGCCCCTCGGGCGCGGTGGGCCCGTCCAGCCAGAGTCGGGCTTCGAGCCGGTTGACGGCGTCGAGGTCGCCGGTACCCTCAGCCGCCTCGATGGCCTCGGACAGCCGCCGCTCGGATTGGGGGAGGTCGGCATGGTCGGTGGGCGGCGCGCCGCGCACGGCCGAGCCGATGAGCACGAGGGCCGCTACCCGCTCGGGGTGGGCCAGGGCCAGGTCGAGTGCGGCCTGTCCGCCCATCGAGGCCCCAACGACCGCCACGGGGGCGGACCCGGCCCCGGCGGCGTCGAGGACTCAAAGGCGTCGTTCACGTGCGAGTGGGGCTCGGGCTGGTAGCGGGTCTCGCCGAAGCCACGCCGGTCAAAGGCGATTGTGCTGTGGCCGGGCCCGACGGCCTCGACCAGTGGTCCCCAGCTCCGCCGGTCGGTCACGCCGGCGTGAAAGAGCAGCACCGGCAGGCGGCCATCCTTGCCGCCACCGGTCACGTCGTAGGCCACCTTCGCCTGGCCGGAGGTTGCGATCACGGTCCCACCCTTACATGCAGAACACCATGGGCCAGCCGTCGTCCTCGTTCAACGCCTCGCGGAGCGTGACCGGCACCTGCTCCGATGCCGCGACCGGGCAGATAATCGTCGACTACAAGGCCGCGACGTTCGAGGTGACCCCGACGCCGACCCCGCCGACCGAGCCACCTCCACCTCCGCCGCCCACAGTGGTAACCACTGAACCTCCGCCGCCAGCACAACCAGCACCTCCTGTGCCGGCGCAGCCGAGCTTCACGGGC
>JBOGIE010000548.1:0-1134 GCA_050742435.1 Acidimicrobiales bacterium
GTCCGCGGGCGACGACCCGGTGAGGTCGGCGACCCGGCGGCCCTGGCCCACCCGGGCCAGCCACTCGGACAGGGCCTCGCCCGGCCGGCGCGGCCCCGCGGCCTCGCCCCGGCGCACGAGCTCCTTGAGCGTGAACGTGCGGGGCCACAGGCTCGGGTCCAGGACCACCGCCTCCCGCACGTGCTCGCGAGCCATGGCCAGGATGAGGTCGGCCGAGGAGAGGATCTCCCGGGTGATGGCCCGGCTGCGGTGGGTCGTCATGTCGATGCCGCGCCCGCGCAGGATGTCGACCCCGTGGGCGCTGGCCGGCTGGCCCGACTGGAGCAGCCCGGCCGAGGCCACCCGGGCGTCGACCCCGAGCTCGGCGAAGCGGTGGCGGAGCAGGGCCTCGGCCATGGGCGAGCGGCAGATGTTGCCCGTACAGAGAAAGAGAATGTCGATCGGGCGAGTCTAACGAGCGGATCCCGGCGGAAAGCCGACCCCGGCCCCGCTAGGACGCGGGACCGGGCGTACCGAGACGGGCCCAGAGGACCTCCAGGCGCTCGGTGGCCGAGGTCAACGCGCCCTCCAGCTGGCGCAGCCGGTCCTGGTCGGCCTGCTGCTTGGAGGTGAGGCCCATGATCCGCTTCCGTGCCTCCTGGAACTCCCCGGGGACCCACGACAGCTGGCCGACCCGCTCGTCCACCGCCCGCAACGACGTCACCGCCCGCTCGGCCTCCTGCAGCACGGCGGTGCGCAGCGACTGGAGCTCGCCGGGCAGGGCGTCGAGGCGGGCCAGGCGCCCGTCGAGCGCCGACAGCCGCCGGGTGAGCTCGCCGGCGACCTGGTCGTGGGCCTGGCCCCCGGCCCGAAGCTGCTCGAGCTCCCGGGTCACCGTGTCGCGCAACGCTTCCAGCTCGGTGCCGATCCGGTCGATCACCGCCACCCGCGCTTCGAGGGTCTCCAGCCGGCCGCCGGCCGCGGCCAGCGCCTGCTCGTGAAGCTGGAGCACCTCCGCGGCGCGGGTCTCGAGGGCTTCGAGCCGGGTGGCCAGCTGGCCGGCCAGCGCCTCCCGGGCCTCCGACGTGGACCGCAGCTGGTCGATCTCGTTCTGCAGGGCCCGCCGCAGCATCTGGTCGCGCGCCTGGTTGTCGC
>JBOGIE010000549.1:0-1131 GCA_050742435.1 Acidimicrobiales bacterium
ACAGGATGTAGCGCTTCTCGCCGTCGAGATAGTGGAGCAGGGCGATGCGGGCGTTGCGGTTGGGGTCGTGCTCGATGGTGGCGACCTTGGCCGGCACGCCGTCCTTGTCCCGCTTGAAGTCGATGATCCGGTACTGGCGCTTGTGGCCGCCGCCGCGGTGGCGGGCCGTCTTGCGGCCGTAGCTGTTACGGCCGCCCGACTTGGGCAGGGGCGCGAGGAGGGACTTCTCGGGCGTGTCGGTGCTGATCTCGGAGAAGTCCGAGACGGTCTGGAACCGCCGGCCGGCACTGGTGGGCTTGCGCTTGCGAAGAGGCATGGAGACCGGTCCCTCAGCTCTCGAAGAGGTCGATGCGCCCGCCGGGCGCGAGGGTGACGATGGCCCGCTTGGTGTCGGGGCGACGCCCGAAGGTCATGGACCTCCGGTTCCGCTTGCGCTTCCCCTTGCGGTTGAGCGTGTTCACCTTGGCCACCCGGACGTTGAAGATCGACTCGACCGCCCCGGCGATCTCGATCTTGGTGGCCCGGGGGTCGACGACGAAGGTGTAGACGCCGTCGTCCAGCAGCCCGTAGGACTTCTCGCTCACGACCGGGCGGATGATGATGCTGCGGGGGTCGTTCATTCTGCTGTGACCGCCTCGGGCTCGACCGGGGCGTCGGCGTGGGTGGTCACCGGCGCGCCGGGGAGGTTGTCACGGGTGAAGACCACCCAGTCCGAGCACAGCACGTCGTAGGCGTTGAGCTCGGAGGGCAGGATCAGGTGGACCTTGGGCAGGTTGCGGAACGACTTGGCCGCCGCCTCCTGCTCCCGGTCGAGGACGATCAGCACCCGCCCGGTGAGGCCCAGGGTCTCGAGGGCGGCCTTGGCGTCCCGGGTGCGCGGGCGGTCGAAGCTCCAGCCGTCGACCACGACCACCTTGCCCTCGGCGGCCCGGTCGGAGAGGGCCGACCGCAGGGCCAGGGCCACCATCTTCTTGGGGGTGCGCTGGACGTAGCTGCGGGGCCGGGGCCCCATGGCCACGCCGCCGCCCCGCCACTGCGGCGCCCGGATGGAACCCTGCCGGGCCCGTCCCGAGCCCTTCTGGCGCCAGGGCTTGCGCCCGCCGCCCCGGACCTCGGCCCGGGTGAGGGTGC
>JBOGIE010000550.1:0-1119 GCA_050742435.1 Acidimicrobiales bacterium
TCATCGACGAGGCCCACGCCCTGGCCCGGGGCCAGGAACGGGACTTCGGCCACGAGGCCATCGACATGATCGTGAAGCTCATGGAGGACCACCGCGACGACGTGGTGCTCATCGTGGCCGGCTACCCGGACGAGATGGCCATGTTCCTCGACGCCAACCCCGGCCTGCGCTCACGGTTCCCGAAGACCATCTTCTTCGACGACTACTCGAACGAGGAGCTCCAGCAGATCTTCGACCTCATGGCCGAGAAGAGCCACTACAAGGCCACCGAGGAGGCCAGAACGAAGGTCCTCGCCTACGTGGCCGCCCGTCCCCGCGACCGCGGCTTTGGCAACGCCCGGCTGGTGCGCAACCTGTTCGAGGCCGCGGTCTCGGCCCAGGCCACGCGAGTCGTCGAGCTGGGCGAGGTGTCCGACGAGGTCCTCGTCACCCTGGAGGCTGCCGACATCCCGGAGCCCGAGCCCGCTCCGGCGGGTTAGGCGCCGACCCGGCGTTCCAGCAGCCCGGCCAGGGCGGCGGCGATGCCCGCCACCTCCTCGGGCTCCGAACAGTTGTTGGCCTCGGCCCGCGCCAGGGCCTGGCGGTAGAGGTCCTCGGCCTCGTCGAGCCGGCCGAGCCCCTCGCACAGCAGGCCGAGGCCGGTCATGGTGGCCAGGGTGTCCACGTCGGACGGGCCGAGCAGCTGCTCGGACAGGGCGAGGGCGGCGACCAGGATGGCGTTGGCCTCGTCGCCACGGTCCTGCATGCGCAGGTTGGCGGCCAGCCCCCGGGCGCAGCGGATGCGGAGGCTGTCCTCGGCCGACCCGCGGGGCAGGTTGGAGAAGATCGACCCGGCCCGGCGGTAAAGAGCTTCTGCCCCGGCGTGGTCGCCGAGGTCGTCCAGCGTCCCGGCCAGGGCATGGCACGTGCGACCCAGGGCCGGCCCGTCCGGCTGGCCGGCGAGGAGGGCCGAAGCCCGCCCGGCCAGCGCTTCGGCCTCGGCCCATCGGCGGCGGGAGTGCAGCTGGGCGGCCGACCGTTGCAGGTGACCGGCCTGCTCGGTGGCGTCGCCGACCACCCGCTCGACCGACCGCTGCGCCATGCCCATGGGTTGCCTGCCTTGCGCCCGAGAATCCGCCC
>JBOGIE010000551.1:0-1114 GCA_050742435.1 Acidimicrobiales bacterium
CGATGGAGTTGGGGTCGATCCCGGGTACGTCGAAGTGGACCACGAACTCCGAGCCCTTCCGGTAGGCGTCCATCGGGAAGCCGTTCAGGCGGCGGACGTCGTTGCCGCTCCAGAGGTTCTGGGTCAGTCGGTCGAGGTCACGGAAGGGATCGAAACGCATCAACATGGGTGACAACCTCCTTCTAGACGTCGCTATCTGGTCGGTACTCTACCACTTGCCGGTTCGATCGGTCAACAAACCTACTACGTAGAGACTCAAGTTTTATAGCACACGCTGTGAGGACCAGGAGGGCGGCGAGCAAGAACGGAGGCGATCCCAGGGCCACGAAGGGGGTCCGGCCGGTCCGCAGGTCGACCCGGGCCTGCAGCACCTCGGCACCCCCCAGGCCGCCCTGGCCCCGCACGCGCCCCCGCTCGTCGATGATGGCGCTGTAGCCGGTGGGGGCGGCCTGGACCACCCACCGGCCGGTCTCCACGGCCCGCAGCCGGGCCACGGCCACCTCCTGGGCCGGGATCTGGGCGTCGCGGTAGGACGAGGCGTTGGTGGGGACTAGCAGCACCCTGCCCCCCGCTCGCACTGCGTCCCGGGCCCGGTCGGCGAAGAAGACCTCGTAGCTGATCACCACGCCGAGTCGCCCGGCCGGGGTGTCCAGGACGGCGGGACCGCGGCCGGCGATGGCGTCGCGGGGGACGGCGGAGAGGTCGGCCAGCCGCTCGAACAGGCTGCGGACGGGCACGTACTCGCCGAAGGGGACCCGGTGGACCTTGTCGTAGCGGTCGACGATCGTCCCCTCCGGCCCCCAGGCCACCGCGGCGTTGCGGAAGCGGTCGCCCTCCACGTCCTCGACCACCCCGGCCACCAGGGTGGCGCCCAGCGACCGGGCCAGCTCGGACAGCCGGCGACCCTCGGGCGTCTCGGCCACCGGCCGTTCCACGTCGACCACGTCCTCGGGCCACAGGACCAGGTCGACGGGGAGCCGGACGTCGGTCATGGCGTCGACGTGCCGGTCGAACACCGGGCCGGGGTGGCGCGCCACGGCCCGCACGCCGCGGGGGCCGCCACCCTGGACCGCGGCCACGGCCAGCCGCCCGTCGACCGACCCGTCCGGCGCCA
>JBOGIE010000552.1:0-1110 GCA_050742435.1 Acidimicrobiales bacterium
ACCCTCGGGTTCGGCGAGATCTTCCGGATCACCGCCAACAACTGGGACGGGCTCACCCGGGGCCCGAACGGGATCTCCGGCGTGCCCGACCTGGCCCTGGGCGGCTACGACTTCGGCGAGACCCACGAGCTCTTCGGGGTCAGCCTGCCCGGCTTTGCCAACTACTACTTCGTCGAGCTCCTGCTGGTCGGTGCCGCCATCGTGATCTTCACCCGGCTGAACGACAGCCGCATCGGCCGGGCGTGGGTGGCCATCCGCGAGGACGAGGTGGCCGCCGCGGCCAGCGGCGTCGACACCATCCGGCTCAAGCTGCTGGCCTTCGCCATCGGCGCCTTCCTGGCCGGGGCGGCGGGCACGGTGAACGCCCACGTGACCACCCAGGTGTCACCGGACTCCTACACCTTCCTGGAGTCGATCCTGCTGGTGGCCGCGGTGGTGCTCGGGGGCATGGGCACGGTGCCGGGCGCCCTGCTCGGTTCGGCCGCCCTCTTCGTCCTGCCCGAGAAGCTGCGGGCGTTCCAGGACAAGCGGTTGCTGCTCTTCGGCGCCGCCCTGATCCTGGTCATGCGCTTCCGGCCCGAGGGCCTGGTCCCCAGCCGCCGCCGCCGCCGGGAGCTGCACGCCGAGGCCCCGGAGGGCCTCCCCGGCATCCCTGGCGCCACCGGCGCCCCGCCCGGCAGCCCCGTGGCCTCATGAGTCTGCTCGAGGTCCGGGGGGTGACCAAGCGGTTCGAGGGGCTGCTGGCCGTGGACTCGGTCGACCTCGACGTGGACGAGGGCGAGGTCGTCGGGGTCATCGGCCCGAACGGCGCGGGCAAGACCACCCTGTTCAACTGCCTCAGCGGGCTCGAGGTCCCCACGAGCGGGGAGATCCGCTTCCGGGGCCAACGACTGGCCGGGCGGCCGGACCGCTTCACCCGGGCGGGCGTGGCCCGCACGTTCCAGAACATCCGGCTTTTCCCGCACATGAACGCGTTCGAGAATGTGCTGGTCGGCCGGCACTCCCGCATGCACGTGGGTCTTTGGGCCGCCATCGGGCGGGGACCGAAGTTCCGGCGGGAGGAACGGGAGGCGGCGGCCCGCGCCGAGGAGCTGCTGGCGTTCGTGGGCC
>JBOGIE010000553.1:0-1101 GCA_050742435.1 Acidimicrobiales bacterium
ACTGCTCGGTGAGCCCCTCCTCGTCGAACGTCGCCCGGACGGCGGCGAGCCGCTCCCGCTCGTCCGCCAGCCGCTGCCGTGCCAGGTCGGTATCCATCGGGACCAGCCTACGCCGGTGCCGCGAGTAGGGCCGACCGGCCGGTGGGGGGAACTTGGCAGGATTTGTCAGTCCTGGGCCAACAAATCCTGCCAAGTCCAGCTGGCTACGCTCGTCGACGGGCCGTTAGCTCATCGGGTAGAGCGGGAGCCTTTTAAGCTTCTGGGCCGGGTTCGAGTCCCGGGCGGCCCACTTTCCCTGCCACGACGGCCACCAGTCCTTCCGGCAGGCGCTCGTCCCCGAAGGACGGCCGGACCGTGGCCTGCACGCCGTGGGCGGCCAGCAGGGCCGGCACCTGCGACGTGTCGAGGAGGACGTTCTCGTGGCGCTCGTCGTGGCGCCGCCAGGCGTCGTCCCCGGCACGGACGAAAGTCGTGATGTCGCGGACGAAGCGGTCGGGCGCGGGCACCTGGTAGCCGGTGAAGAGGGCCCAGCCGTCCTCGACCCGGGCGTAGGGCGGGGCATCGACACGGGCTGCGGCATAGCCGACGTCGAGCAGATCGAGGGCGAGCACGCCCCCGTCGACGAGGGCGCCGGCGATGGCGGCCAGGGCCCGGTCGACCGCCTCCCGGTCGGGCAGGTAGTTGAGGACGTGGCCGACGGACACGACCGCGTCCGCGGCGGGGAGCGGGTCGTCCGGCAGGGCGAGCTGGCGGACCTCGTCCACCCCGGGCACCGACTCCCGGGTGAGCGTGACCATGGCCGGCGACGCGTCCGTGGCCACCACCCGGTGCCCGGCGGCGACCAGGTGGCGGGTCAGCGCCCCGCTCCCGCACCCCAGCTCCAGGACCAGCCCGCCCCGAACCGGCTCCAACAGACCCAGCACGCCCGGGGCGCACGCATCGGCGTGGAAGCCGAACCCGAGGTGGTGGACGAGGGCCAGGTCCGGCCCGTACCGCGAGCTCACCGCACGGGCCAGGCGTCCGTGCGGGTGCATTGCCCGTCGTGATTCGGGCCGAAAACGCCCTGGATCACGACGCGAAATGCACCGAGCCGCCGGACCA
>JBOGIE010000554.1:0-1099 GCA_050742435.1 Acidimicrobiales bacterium
GTCCTCGGCTTCTCCCGAGCGTGGTCGGGCGGGGCCCTGGTGCTCGACGGCCCCGGCATCTCGCTCTACGTCCGCATCATGCTCGACCACCTGGGCGCCGATCGCATGGTCCCCTACTGGGTGCCCGAGCTGTGGGCGGGGGGGCCGATCTGGGCGGTGACGCCGACCCTGCCCCTCTTCCTGCTCGTCCCGTTCGCCACCGCCCTGGGCCCGGACGTGGCCGTGAAGGCCGGCGTGCTGGCCTTCCAGATCCTGGGCGGGTGCGGAGCGTTCGTGCTGGCCCGGTCCCTCTGGAGGCACATCCCCGCGTCGATCCTGGCCGGGGTCCTGTTCGCCCTCCAACCCCTCGTCATCTCCCACGGGGCGCTGGCCGGGTCGCAGCCGACCGTGGCGGTCATGGCCACCGCCCCGTGGCTGGTGTGGGCCCTGCGCAAGGGCCTGCGGGGGGAGGGCGCCGGCTACCTGGCCGGGGCCGGCCTGCTGTCCGGCTTCGCCGTGCTCATGCAGGCCGAGTACGCCATCGGGCTGGCCGTGCTGTGCGGGTGCCTGCTGGCGGTGGAGATCGGCCGGGTGGGCACCGGCCGCAACGAGGCGTCGCTCGCCCAGCTGCTCCTGCGGGCCGGGTCGGTGGTCGCCGTCGGCCTGGGCTCCGTGGCCTACTGGCTGCTGCCGTTCCTGAGCATGGGCGACTCGTTCATCCTGTCGCCGGCCGGGTTGGTGCAGGGGGAGCTGTTCAACGGCAGCGGCGCCCGGGTGGGACGGGAGCTGGGGGTCTTCTTCGGCCGGACGGGGGAGCTGTCGGGCGCGGTCGGGTTCAGCCGCCAAGGGCTGCTGCCCCTCTTCTTCCACCTGGGCTGGGCCTGCCTGGCCCTCACCCTGGTCACGGTCCTTTTCCTGTCCCGCCGCGACCGGGACGGCACCCTCACCGCCGTCCTCCTGTCGGCGACGGTCGGCGTCTGGCTGTCGACCGCCGCCATCCCCCTGGCCTCCAGCGGGCCGGCCGACCGGGGCCAGTGGGTGCCGTTCGTGCTGGCCGGCCTGGCCGCCGGCCTGCTGCTGGGCGCCCTCCTCCGCCCGCTGCGGCTGGGCCGGCTGGCGC
>JBOGIE010000555.1:0-1090 GCA_050742435.1 Acidimicrobiales bacterium
ACCGGCGGTGCCGGCCACGCGGCCCGCCGGCGAACTGGAGCCGGGGCCCACGATCGCCGATCCGTCGGACGAGGAACCGATCCCTCCCCAGAAAGGTGGGGGCCCCGGGCCCGACTCTCCTCTGGAGTTGGGTCCCCGGGACTGGAAGGAAAGCGCCCGGCGGGCGGCCAAGGAGTTCAAGGACGACCGGGCCACGCTGACCAGCGCGGGCATGGCCTTCTACTGGTTCCTCTCCATCTTCCCGGCCATGGTCGCCTTCATCGGGCTGCTGGGCCTGGTCGATGCCAGCCAGGGGGCTCGGGACTCGATCGTCGAGGTGGTGGAGCAGGCCCTGCCCGGCGAGGCCGCCCGGGTCCTCAGCGACACGGTGAGGACGGCCGGCGACCCCGACGGGTCGTTGGTGGCCACGCTCGTCGGTGTGACCCTCGCCCTGTGGAGCGCGTCGGCGGGCATGGTGGGCCTGCAGATGGGGCTCAACGTGGCGTACGACGTCAAGACCGACCGGAAGTTCGTCAAGAAGCGGCTCGTGGCCTGCGAGCTGATGCTGGCCATGTTGGTCCTCGGCGGCGCGGCCACCGCCCTGATCGTGTTCGGCGCCCCCTTGGGCGACGCCCTCCGGGACAACCTGCCCTTCGGCAGCGCGTTCGTCGTCCTGTGGACGATCAGCCGCTGGATCCTGGGCATCGCCGCGCTGACCCTCCTGTTCGCCACCATCTACTTCCTGGCCCCCAACCGCGACGCGCCCAAGTGGGTCTGGGTGAGCCCCGGTGGGTTGCTGGCCGTGGCCATCTGGCTGCTGGCGTCGCTGGGCTTCTCCGTCTATGTCGCCAACTTCGGCACCTACGGCGAGACGTACGGCGCCCTCCTGGCCGGGGTGATCGTCCTCCTGCTCTGGCTGTACCTGACCGCCCTGGCCATGGTGGCCGGGGGGGAACTCAACGCCGAGCTCGAGCGCCAGAGCGCGGTCAAGAACGGCCAGATGCCGGCGCCGGACCCCAGCTAGGGAGCGGCCGGTACCCTCGGGACGTGCCCGAGATGCCCGAGATGCAGGCCCTGGCCGAGCGGCTGGAGGAGGCGGTGGGCGGCGCCG
>JBOGIE010000556.1:0-1078 GCA_050742435.1 Acidimicrobiales bacterium
GCCTCGAGGGCGGCACCGCCCTTGATGAGCACCCCGGAGCGGGTGGCGGCGCCGATGGCGGCGACGACGGTGACCGGTACGGAGAGGGCGAAGGCGCAGGGGGCGGCGGCCACGAGGACGACCAGGGATCGGGCCAGCCAGACGCCGGGGTCACCCAGGAGGGAGCCGACGACCGCCACCACGCCAGCCACCACCAGGACCCCGGGCACCAGCGGTCGGGCGATCCGCTCGGCCAGGCGTTGGCCGGCTCCCTTGCGCTCCTGGGCCTCCTCCACCATGCGGACGATGCGGGCCAGGGAGTTGTCCTCGACTGTGGCGCTGACCTCGACCTCAATGGTCGATCGCCCGTTGATGGCGGCGGCGTAGACCTCGTCGCCGGGGCCCCGCTCCACCGGCACGGACTCGCCGGTGATGGCGGAGAAGTCCAAGGCCGACCGGCCGAGCCGGATCACCCCGTCGGTGGCCACCCGCTTGCCGGGCAGGACCAGCAGCCGGTCCCCGGGTCGCAGATCCTGGGCGGAGACGGCGCAAGCTTCGCCATCGCGCAGGACCGTGGCCCGGGGCGGGACCAGCTCGAGCAGGGCCCGGAGGCCGTGACGGGTGCGGGCCAGGGCGTAGCTCTCCAGGGCCTCGGAGATCGAGAAGAGGAAGGCCAGGGTGGCGGCCTCGCCCAGCTCGCCCAGGGCCACCGCGCCGAGGGCGGCGATGGCCATGAGAGTCCCCACGCTGAGGCGCCCTCGCAGGAGCGCCCGCAAGGACTGGGGCACGAACGTGGATCCACCCACGACCAGGGCGGCGCCGAAGCAGCCGGCGGCAGCGGTCCCGGCGCCAGACAACCCAGCGGCAATGCCGGCGGCCAAGGCCAGGCCGGCGACCGCCGCGGCCCGGATCTCAGCGATGTCACCAAGCCGGGACGGAGCATCGCTGCCGACACCGTCAGCGCCGCAGCAGGCGTCGCTCACCTGATGGCGTCCGTCGTCTGGCCCAGCACCGCGGCGACGAGCGCCCGGCCCTCGGCGGTCAGGCTGTAGATGACCAGCTTCCCGTCGCGATGCGACGACACCAGCCCTTCGGTGCG
>JBOGIE010000557.1:0-1078 GCA_050742435.1 Acidimicrobiales bacterium
GAGGGCGGACGCCGGCAGGAGGCCCTCGAGATCCTGCTGGACGCGTTCCTCCACGCACCCACCAGCGCCTTCGCCGATTCCGCCCGTGCCGAGGCCCGCGCCCTGGCGGAGGTGATTCACTTCGAGCAGCTCGCCGAGGGCGATCAGGTCGTGGCGGTGATCGGCGATCCCGACCTGGCCCGCTCGACCGCGCTGTACCGGCTGGCGGAGGAGGTGCTGGACGCCGAGTCCGATCCGGCCTCCGCGGCGGACCTCTTCCGACGCCTGGCGGAGACCTATCCCGAGTCGCCCTGGCGGCCGCGCGCGCTGCTGGCGGTGGGGATGCTGGGGCGAGCCCCGGGAAGCGCGGGCGGGGGAGAGACGGCGTTGCGGTCGGTGGTCGAGCTCTACCCCGACACACCGGAGGCCGATTCCGCGCGGCGCATCCTGGGTGATTCCCTTCCCGTGCGGCCGGCCGGCTTCTATGCGGCGTCGCCGGACCTGGCCTCGCTGGCGGCCGCCCTGCCGGAGCCCGAGGATCCCATGGTTCGGATCACGGATCAGCTCGACCGCTACGCCGCCGCCCGCGAGGAACGGGAGCGGGCGGATCTCCGGTCGGCGGCCGGGCGAGGACGCGAAGGCGGCCAGCTTCGTCCGCCGACGGAGCGCGAGCCCGATCGTCCGGGATCGCAGACGGATCCGCGCGGCGAGGGCCCGCCTGGCGCGGCGGATGGGCCCGGCCGGGTTCCCAGCGGGCTGGAACCGTAGTGCCGTCCACGGTCCAGCGGGCGGTGCCCGTGGAGGGGACGGCGCGATCGGTCTGGACCCTGCCACTGGCCGGTGTCCGGGAGGTCTCCGCCGAGACCTGCTGGCTGCGCTTTCCCGCGCCGGCCCATGTCGACTGCGATCCGGGCCAGTTCTTCATGATCGCTCCGGCCGTGCCGTCGGGCGTGGTCTTCCTGGGCCGGCCCTTTTCGATCGGCGACGTGCGGGAGGGCGAGTGGCGCTTTCTCCTGCGCGTCCTGGGCCGCGGCACCGCCTGGCTGCGCGGTCTTCCCACGGGGACGCCGCTCCGGCTGGTCGGCCCGCTGGGCCGGCC
>JBOGIE010000558.1:0-1073 GCA_050742435.1 Acidimicrobiales bacterium
CCGCCTCGCCCCGCCAGGTGTTCTCCCGCCAGCAGCTGCTGGCCAACGTGTGGGACTCGTCCGAGGAGTGGCAGGACCCCGACACCGTCACCGAGCACATCCGCCGCATCCGCCGCCGCATCGAGCCTGACCCCGACCAGCCCCGCTGGATCAAGACCGTGCGCGGCGTGGGTTACCGCTTCGACCCCTGACCTGAGGCCGGGCGCGGGCCTCAACCGGCGGGCGCCGTCCCGGAGGCGGCGGGCGAGATGACGTCGGGCAGCCAGAAGCGGAAGCGGCTGCCGCCCCCGGGGTCCGGCTCGACCCAGATGGTCCCGCCCCGGCGCTCGACGATGCGCTTGCAGATGGACAGGCCGATCCCCGTCCCCTTGAACCGCTCCCGGGGGTGGAGGCGCTTGAACATGGCGAAGACGCCCTCCTGGGCCCCCTCCTCGACGCCGATGCCGTTGTCGGCCACGGTGACCGTCCACCCGTCCGCCCCCCGCTCGGCCGACACGTGGACGCGGGGGGGACGGCCGTCGGGCACGAACTTGAGGGCGTTCCCCAACAGGTTCTGGAACAGCTGGCCGAGCTGGACCGGGTCTCCCGTCACCGTGGGGAGGGCGTCGGCGCACACCACCGCCCCCCGCCGGGCCACCTCCTGGTCGAGCTGCCCGAGGGCGTCGGCCAGCACGTCGTCGAGGGCGACGGGGGTCCGCACCGTCTCCGAGGTGTCGACCGCGCAGTAGGCCAGGAGGTCCTCGACCAGGGCGTCCATGCGGCCGGCCCCGTCGACGATCCAGCCCACGAACTCCCGGGCCTGGGGCTCGAGCCGGGGCCCATGGACCTTGTCCAGCAGGCCGGCGAACCCCGAGAGGGACTGCAGGGGGGCCTTGAGCTCGTGGGCGGCGAGGAAGGCGAAGCTGCTCAACTCGGCATTCGACCGGGTCAGCTCGCAGATCCTCCGCCGATGCTCGCTCACGTCGACCATCTGCACGATCAGCCGGCCCGGGCGATCCTCGGCGGTCGCCCAGCTGATCGACACCCACACCGCCCCGCCGTCGGCCCGGACCACCCGGACCTCCCCGGTTCCG
>JBOGIE010000559.1:0-1061 GCA_050742435.1 Acidimicrobiales bacterium
CCGCGGGCCACCATTTGCTCATGCGTACCGAGGTTCGATACCGGGTCGCAGTCGCTGGGGCGGAACTGCGAATGCTCGTCCTGGCCACGCAACCCGACGGATGCGTGGGGATCGACCTGGACTCGGGGGCCTTCGTGCGGGCCATCTACCCGCCGGGCCAGGGGGAGCCGCTCGAGGCCTTCGACGTCACGTCCGCCCCCATCGGCGCCCCGCTCGACCCTCCCGACACCGTCCGCCCGGAGGCCGTGGCCCTGGCCGAGGCCCCCGAGCGCATCGGCAGCATCCGCCCCCGCCGGGCCGAGCGGTACCTCCAGGCCCTCCGCCATCCCCCCCACGGGCCCCTGCTCGGCTTCCAGGGGGTCACCGTCCCCTACTGGACCCTTTCCGGCGACCGGCCCTCGCTGGCCCTGGTCGAGCCCTCGGAGGGCCCGCTGATCCTCGTGACCCCGGGGGGCTACGAGTGCCGGTTCGGGTGGCACGGCAGCATCCACCAGTTCCCGCTGGGCGACCGCCGCCTGGCCGCCGAGCTGGTGCGCCTCCGCCGCCGGCGATCCTCGCCCCGGGAGCTCACCCGGATCCTCGGCTACCGGCCGGGACGGTTGCTCCTCGTGGTGGCCGGGCCCACCGACGGCCACTGCACCAAGCAGGTGGCCGCCCTCCTGCCGACCCGGTAACCGACCCGGGAGGCCGGTTCAGCCGGCTCAGCGGTCGAACAGCTCGGCCAGGTCGAGGGCGAAGCCGGGGATGAGCGGCGTGGTGAGCGACTCCCCCGCCGTCAGTTCCAGGGCCACGTCGAACTGGGCCGCCTCCGGCGACGACCGGCGGTAGACGAGCACGGAGTCGGCCTGCGTGTCGACCAGCCACAGCTCGGCCAGGCCGAGCCGCTCGTAGGTGTTCTTCTTGGCGCCTACGTCGTAACGCCACGTCGAGGGCAACCGCACCTCCACGGCCAGGGCCGGCGGGCCGACGATGCGCTTGTCGTCGCGGCCGGGCCGGTCGGACTCGAGCACGAACAGCACGTCGGGCGCGAACACGTTGTAGTCGTCGAGGTGGACGTCGAG
>JBOGIE010000560.1:0-1055 GCA_050742435.1 Acidimicrobiales bacterium
GGTCGAGGAGCCGTCGGAGCCGGGAGCGGCAGGCCGACCAGAAGGAGTTCCAGGCCGACCGGCAGTTGCTGCAGGCCGAGCTGTCCGTTCTGGGCAGCGACGTGATGGAACTGGAGCCGCACGTCACAATGCACCCCGACGCCCGGCCGGACTACGACGCCGGGGTGACCCGGTACCGATCGGCCCAGGCCGCTATGGAGTACGCCGACGACCAGGTCGACCTGGTCCGGGTGGAGCGGGTCATCGACGAGGGCCGGTACGCCATGGGCCGGGCTCGGGCCCGTATCGAGGGCCGGGAGCCTCCGCCCCCGCCCGAGAAGCTGACCCGTCCAGGGCGTCACGACGAGCCGGCGCTCGACCTCGACGAGCGCGGCGAACCGGTCTACGTCGGCTACGGCGGGCCCTGGTACGGCGGCGGCGGGTGGTTCGGCGGCGGCGGAGGGCTACTCACCGGGCTCATGCTGGGCGGCATGCTCGGCGGCGGCTGGGGCGGGTTCGGCGGCTGGGGCGGCGGTTGGGGAGGCCACGGTCAAGGAGGGGACGGTGGCGACAGTGGCGACTGGGGTGGTGGGGACTTCGGCGGTGGCGACTTCGGAGGCGGCGACTTCGGAGGCGGGGACTTCGGAGGCGGCGACTTCTAGCCCGCCCGGGCCTAGAAGGCGGCCTGCCCGGTGTTCCACATGAGAGGGAACAGCCACAGGGCCAGGCCGACGGGTACGAGCACGACCCGTGGGGCCAAGCCTCGCCGGCCCAGGCGGCCGTAGCGCCACCCCTCACCGGCGGCGGCGACCACGAAACAGATCACGGCCGCCAGATAGAAGAAAAACTCGACTTCTTGATCCACAGCTTCTCGCCGCCTTTCGTGCTCAGGCTAGGTGAGCAGCAGGATGAGAATGATGATCAGAATGAGGGTTCCCAACCCGATATACACAACGTTCTCCTTCTTTTCAGGTAGACCCAATTCGTTCCCTCGCTATGCCCGAAGCAAACCCCCCGGTCAATTGGCCAAAAGGTTTGGCGGTCCACCTCTGGCGGAACACGTTCTATAGAAACGT
>JBOGIE010000561.1:0-1040 GCA_050742435.1 Acidimicrobiales bacterium
GCCGGACGGTGTCGAAGCGGTCGGCCGGCACCCGCACGGTGAGCTCACCGGACCGGGCGTCGTCGGACGAGGCGGTGGTGGAGGACGACACGAACCCGCCGTTGGCGGCGGCCACGGACGCCACCCGTTCGAAGGCGGCGGTGTACGAGCCCTTGGACACCTTCACCCGGAGGTCGGCGCTGCGCACGACCCGAGGCGACCCGGGGACGACCGCGGGCAGAGAACCGTCCGGGGGGCGGGGGGCGATCTGGGCGTTCCCCGCGCTCCCCGCGCTGCCCAGGTCCGACATCGGCACCGACGACTTGCCGACCGCGTCCTCCGTCGCCGCCCCGGTCCCTACCGACGGCGCGACGCCACGGGACAGCGTGGCCGCCTCGTCGTCCGTGGTCGACGTCCCCACGGTGGCCTGGATGGCCCCGGCCACCACCAGCGCCACCAGCACCAGCCCGGCCACCGGCCAGCCCTTGCCCATGTCCCGGATACGTCGCATCTGCACCCTCCTTGGCGTTCTGCAGCTTCGACGTTCGCGGGCCGGGATTTGGTTCCGGCTTCTACCCCTCGAGCTCGCGGCGGCCCTCGAGGGCCCGGCCGAGGGTGAGCTCGTCGGCGTACTCGAGGTCGCCCCCGACCGGCAGCCCGCTGGCGATGCGGGTGACCCGTATCCCCAAGGGCTTGAGCAGGCGGGCCAGGTACATGGCCGTGGCCTCGCCCTCGATGTTGGGGTTGGTGCAGAGGATGACCTCGGCGATCTCCTCGGCGCCCAGCCGGGTCAGCAGCTCCCGCACCCGGATCTGGTCGGGCCCGATCCCTTCCAGGGGGCTGATGGCGCCCTGGAGCACGTGGTAGCGGCCCCGGAACTCCCCGGTCTTCTCCACCGCCACCACGTCCCGGGGCTCCTCGACCACGCAGACGAGCGTGCTGTCCCGCCTCGAATCCAGGCAGATGCCGCACTCCTCGCCCTCACAGACGTTGAAGCAGCGCCGGCAGAACGACACCTTCTCCTTGGCCTCGGTGATCGACCGGGCCAGGCGGAAGGCGTC
>JBOGIE010000562.1:0-1036 GCA_050742435.1 Acidimicrobiales bacterium
GGGCGTTGGTGGTGAAGAGGGGGATGACCTTCTCGGGGAACTGGTACGGCCCGTAGTTGTTGCAACAGTTGGTGACGGTGACCGGCAGCTCGTAGGTCTCGTGGTAGGCCCGCACCGCGTGGTCGGCGCCGGCCTTGGACGCGTTGTACGGCGTGCGGGGCCGGTAGGGCGACTCCTCGCTGAAGGAGTCGTCGGTGTCGAGGTCGAGGTCGCCGTAGACCTCGCAGGTGGACATGTGGTGGAACCGGGAGACTCCCGCCTGCCGGGCGGCCTCGAGCAGGGCCTGGGTGCCCAGCACGTTGGTGCGGAAGAACAGGGCGGGGTCGAGCACGGCCAGGCTGTTGTGGGACTCGGCGGCGAAGTTGACCACCACGTCGATCGACGCGTCGCGCAGGGTGTGCTCGGCGGTGGCCTGGTCGCAGATGTCGCCGCGGACGAACCCGATCGTGTCCTCCAGCCCGCTCAGGTTGGCCCTGTTGCCGGCGTAGGTGAGCAGGTCGTAGACGACCACATGGTCGTCGGGATGCGCCTCGGACCAGTAGCGGACGAAGTTGGCGCCGATGAAACCGGCTCCGCCGGTCACGAGGAGGTTCACGCCTCAACGCTACGGGAAGGCGAGGCGGGGCTGCGACTTCCCCTCAGCAGGGCGGGGCCTCGGTGCCCTGGGGCAGCGGCACCGGGTTGATTTGGGGCACCGTGGTGGTCGGAGCGGTGGTGGCGGGGGCGGTGGGGGACGTGCCGGAGGACACCGACGGCTTGACCCCGCTGTAGTCGGCGCCCAGCACCAGGTTCACGTCGACCGAGCGGAGGGTGGCGTCCTCCTGGATGACGGCCGGTGTCAGCAGGGCGCTCTGCACCAGCTGCGCCTTGGCCAGGTCGCCGGGGCCGTGGGTGATGGTGGTCCTGGGAGCCAGCGACGGTGCGTCGCCCCGGTCGGCCACGACGAAGCCGGAGGACGTGAGCCCGGTTCCGGCCCTGGCCGCCGCCCCCGGCGTACCGATCCCGTTCAGGACCCGGACCCTGACCTCGGACGGCT
>JBOGIE010000563.1:0-1035 GCA_050742435.1 Acidimicrobiales bacterium
GGCCGCCGGCCTCAGTGCCCGACCACTCCGGCGACGTGATCACCGGCACCGGCCGGGCCTGGGTGTCGGCGAAGGTGATCCGCTTGCCCTCGTTCTCCGCGGCGAGGTCGGCGAGCTCGGTACCGGTCCGCCGCTCCAGGGCACGAAAGCCCTCGGTGGCCAGCCGTCCGTTCGTGGTGCCGGACAGCGCCAGGACGGCCTCGGCGGCGTGGGTGTCCTTGGCCAGCGACGGCCGCCCGGCGGCCCGCCCGGAGATGATCGCGCCATTGGCCGCCCTGAGGTAGTCGACCTCGGCGTCCGGGTGGACGGTGACGCCCTTGGTGGTCAGACCGACGGTCTCCACCAGCGGGCCGAGCGCGGCCATCTTCTCCCCGATCGCCGGGTAGTCCCGCTCCACCACGATCAGCCGTGGCATGGTCGTGCCGGGTATCGGCTCGCATTCGCCGTACTTCCAGTCCAGTACCCGGCCGCCGGGTTGCGCGGTGGCGTCGGCGGTGTCGTGCAGCAGCGGGACTGCCACGACGTCCTTGCGCACCCCGAGGTGCTTCTCGGCCAGCCAGGAGAAGCCCCGCGCGATCCGGTGAAACGCCTCGAAGTCGGTCTTGGTCTCCCACGGCGGGGAGATCGCCGGGGAAAAGGCGTGCACGTAGGGGTGCATGTCGGTGCTGGACAGGTCGTGCTTCTCGTACCAGGTGGCGGCGGGCAGCACCACATCGGAGAACAGCGTGGTGCTGGTCATCCGGAAGTCCAGCGACAGCAGCAGGTCGAGCTTGCCGACCGGTGCCTCCTCCCGCCAGGTGACCTCGGCCGGGCGCACCCCGTCGTGGTCGGCGGCCTGCAGGTTGGAGTCGGTGCCCAGCAGGTGGCGCAGGAAGTACTCGTTGCCCTTGGCCGAGGAGCCGAGCAGGTTGGCCCGCCACACGGTCAGGCACCGCGGGAAGTTCTCCGGCGCATCCGGGTCCTCGCAGGCGAACCGGAGATGTCCGGTGGTCAGTCCGTCGATGACATGCTGCCCGGCGTCCTTACCGAGGCGCT
>JBOGIE010000564.1:0-1035 GCA_050742435.1 Acidimicrobiales bacterium
GGAGAGGCTGTGACCACCGGTTCTGAGAGCGCTTCCGGCCACCGGATGACGCCCGTGTCGGCCGACGACGTGGCCCGGGTGCTGAGCCGGGCCCTGTCCGAGCGGACGTGGCGCATCCGGCTGACCACGGGCCAGCGCCGGGCCATCCTCCACGCCCCCGTGCGCCCGGGAGCGGCCCGGGCCTGACCGGCCGCGGTCACGGGGTCACAATGGCGGCTTGACCGCCGGGCCCCACGACCACCTGTCCTCGGCGGACCTGCGGCTGCCGCCGCCGCTGCGCCGCCTGCTGGCCGGGGTGGTGGGAATCTTCGTGGTGGCCACCGTCGCCGGCCTGATCGTGCTGTGGCCGCCCCCGAGCGGGTCCGCGGCGGGGGGCACGGGCCCGGATCTGGGGACGCCGGTCGACCTGGTGGACGGGACTGTGACCGCGGCCCCGGTGGTCCCCTGCCGGTCAGCGCTGCCCGGGGTGGATCTGACGTGCCGCGACGTCACCGTCCGTCTGGACAGCGGGCCGGAGGAGGGCCAGACCACCACGCTGGATGTCACCGAGGGTCCCGATCAGCCCACCCTGCGTGAGGGTGACCGGGTGGTGCTTGGCCGGGCCGCCGATCCCGGGTCGGACGTGGCGTACTACTTCTCCGACTACCAGCGCCGCACTCCCCTGCTCCTCCTCGGCCTGCTCTTCGCCCTGGCCGTGGTCGGCCTGGCCCGGTGGCGGGGGGCGGCCGCCCTGGTCGGGCTCGGCGTGAGCCTTCTGGTGCTGGTCCGGTTCGTGCTCCCCGCCATCCTGGCCGGGGAGAGCGCGCTGGCCGTGGCCGTGGTGGGGTCCTCGGTGATCGCCCTGGCCATCATCTACCTGGCCCATGGGGTCAACGCCCGCACCACCACCGCGGTGCTGGGCACGCTGGCGTCGCTGGGGCTGACCGCGGTGCTGGCCGTGATCTTCGTCGAGGCCACCCGGCTGACCGGGCTGTCGTCGGAGGAGGGCACCTACCTGCGCGGGTTGCTGGGGGGCCAGGTCAACCTGCGGGGCCT
>JBOGIE010000565.1:0-1030 GCA_050742435.1 Acidimicrobiales bacterium
ACGTTGCGACCGGATTGGTCCACAACAGCCTCGGAGGGCTCCAGCTGGGCCGCTACCGCTTCGAGATCCGGGCGACCGGCAACGGCAACGCCCTCATCGAGGGCGTCGTAACGGACGCCGCATCGGGGGCTCCCTTGGCCGGCGCCCACGTCCAGCTGTGCCGGGACTTCGTCTGCTACATCACCACCACGAACAGCAGCGGTCACTACGCGTTCCTGGGACTCGTGGCGGGCGACTACTCCGTGACCGCGTTTCCGGCCGGGCTGAGCCATTTCCAGTCCACGGTCCCGGTCCCGGCGTTGGGCGGGGCGGAAGCCCGCGTAGTGAACATCATGCTCACCGGGCCGACGCCTCCGCCCTTCGGGGCGTCGATCACTCCCGCGCAGGTCAATTCGCAGGGTGTCCCGCGGGTCTTCTGGAACAACCCGATCACCCTCACCATCAGTGCCTGTCCTGGGGGAACCGCAACCTGGGAGGTGCACAAGAACGGCGTCCTGGTCCCGGGCCGCAGCGGGACCATGACGGAGGCCCCGGCCGGGACCTTCAAGGCCTCCATCCCTGCCCTGAACCCCACCAGCGGCGCGGTGGAGATGGTGATCGCCGTCACCTGCCCCGACGGCAGCACCTCCAGCGGGGAGTTCGACTTCAACATCTACATCGACCCCAGCGGCGTGGTGATGGACACGTTCGGCACGTTGCAGGTCGGGGCCACGGTCACGCTGTTCCGCAGCGACCAGCCGGGCGGGCCCTTCACCCAGGTCCCCGACGGCAGCGCCATCATGTCGCCCAGCAACCGGACCAACCCGGACCTGACCGATTCGGTCGGCCACTTCGGCTGGGACGTGATCGCCGGCTACTACACGGTGCGGGCCGAGAAGGCGGGCTGCACCGACCCGGCCAACTCGGCGCAGGCCTTCGTGGAGACCGAGGTGCTGACCATCCCGCCGCCGGTCTTCGACCTCGAGCTGGTCCTGGAGTGCCCCCAGGCCGACTTCACGTCCCTCATCCCGGCCCGCATCCTCGACACCCG
>JBOGIE010000566.1:0-1029 GCA_050742435.1 Acidimicrobiales bacterium
CCGATGCCCACGCTGGTGAACTTGGGGTTCAGGATGTTGGCCCGGTGCATGTCGCTCGACATCAGCTGGGAGTGCAGGTTCTCCGCCGCCACCAGCGGGTCGGTGATGGCGTTGACCCAGGCGATGTTCTCGCCCGCCCCGCTGTAGAGCAGCCCGGTGGCGTTGAGCAGGTGGAGGACGCTCTGGTTGTTGCAGCCGAGGATGGCGTGGCTGAAGTAGTTGCGGACCCCCATGTCCGTGGCCCGTCCCGACACGGGGAAGGGGCACCCGAGGTACGGTGCGTCGCTCGCCGCGGCGGCCAGGATCGCGTTGGCGACCACCGGCTGGAGCCCGTTGGCCACCCGTTCGCGGTTGACCAGCTCCAGCATGCGTTGCTCGAAGGTCACCTCGGCCGCGGCCACCGGCCGGTGGGCGGCGGGACCGGCCAGGGCCGCGACCAAGGCGACTGTGGCGGTCAGGGCCCAGCACCGCCGTCCGCCGCTCACCGTCGACCGGAGGGGACGAGCCTGGACCGCACGACGTGGGCCACGGTGAGGACGATCCCGGCGGGAGGGATGAGCAGGAAGACCACCTGGAGGGAGTCGAGGCCCGCCGCGGCGACGTCGCCGGCCCGCCACGCGGCGAGCAGCGACTCGGCGCGGATGCCCACCGAGCTCCAGACCGTGCCCGCGAGCTGGGGCAGCCGCACCACCAACAGCAGGACAAGGGCGGCCAGCAAGGGGGCGGTGACCAGCACCCACACGGTGACCACCGCCCGGGCCCGCGGCTTGAGCTGCCGCACGGCCGGAGGCGCAGGCCGCCCGGGGACGAGGGAGGAGAGGACGGGCCGGATGCGCCGGAAGAGGTCCGGGACCCCGGCCAGGTCGCTGACCAGGTAGTACCCGTCGAGGCGGAGGAAGGGAAGGAACTGCTGGAGGATGGCCAGGTGCTGGACGGCCACGGCGACGACCAGCGGCTCGAACCCGGTGACCAGGTAGCCGGCGCCCAGGACCAGGCTGAAGACGGCGTTGAAGTAGACCCCGCCCAGGT
>JBOGIE010000567.1:0-1028 GCA_050742435.1 Acidimicrobiales bacterium
CGCCGGAGCTGCCCGCCCGCATTCTCGAACTGCTCGATGTCGAACCGACCACCACTCGATGACCACCGGAGGCCAACCGTGACTGGAAACCCATGCCCGCTCATGTGCGGAAGACCGGGCTAGTGGGCGTCGACCGGCCCGACCTGTCGCCCATCGCCGGGCTCTACGACGAAAGCCTGCGCAGCCACGGAGAGACGCCGATGGGCGTGGGCTGGCGGACCGAGGACAGCCAGCGCCTGCGGTTCGACAAGCTCCTCACCGTCCTGGAGGGGGCCGACGGCGGTCCGATCGAGGTCAACGACCTGGGGTGCGGCTACGGGGCCCTCTTCGAGCACCTCGAGCAGCGCGCCACACCGGTCACCTCCTACGTGGGCTACGACATCAGCGACGACATGCTCCGGGCCGCGGCCCAGCGGGTGCCCCCGGGGCGGGGGCGGCTCGTCCGGTCGGACACGGTCACCCTGGACGCCGACTACTCGTTCGCCTCCGGCATCTTCAACGTCCGCCTGGAAGCGGACGAGGAGGCGTGGTCGGCCTACGTGCGGGCGACGGTGCGCAACCTGGCCGCCCACTCCCGGCGGGGCTTCGCCTTCAACCTGCTCACCACCTATTGCGACTACCGGGAGGACCACCTGTTCTACGGCGACCCCCGGTGGTGGTTCGACTGGTGCAAGCGGGAGGTCACCTCCCGGGTGGCCCTGCTGCACGACTACCCCCTCTTCGAGTGGACGCTGGTCGGTCGCACGTGACCGGTCGCCCGACCGGCGGGCAGCCTTCCTGGCTGGCCGGGATCCTGGCCTGCCCCCGGTGCCACGGGGGGCTGGTGGAGCAGGACGGACGTTGGACCTGCGGGCGGTGCGGCGACGTCGGCCGGTCGAACCTCGGCTTCCCCGACTTCCTCGCCGGCGTGGATTCCCTGCCCATGGCCGGCGGGGACGCCATGGACGTGGCCGCCGACACCCGGGCCGGCGCCGAGCTGGCCGAGGCCGCGGCCACGGCCGGCTTCGCCGAGCTGGCCCGGCGGGCGG
>JBOGIE010000568.1:0-1027 GCA_050742435.1 Acidimicrobiales bacterium
GTCCGCCCGCCGACCGCGGGCACGCCCTCGGTCAGGACCGCTTCGGCCACCGAGTGGGCGTCCACGGCCCGGATGAGCGACATGGTGACCGCTTGCAGCCCCCGGAGGCGGGTGGCGACCGTCTCGGCCTCGGTGCGCGTCGCCCGCTCGACCGACAGCAGGTGGGCCCGCTCCTCGTCGGCCAGGCGCCGGGCGGTGATGTCGGTCATGCACCCGATGCGGCCGGTCACGACGCCCTCCTCGTCGAGGGTGACCTGTCCCATGCCCTGGAGCCAGTGGATCGAGCCGTCGGGCCAGATGACGCGGTACTCGAGGTCGTAGGAGCCCTTGGTCTCGACGGCCCGGTCGAGCATGACCCGCACCCGCTCGCGGTCGTCGGGGTGGAGCATGGCGGCCCACGACTCGAAGCTGCCGTCGAAGGTGCCCGGTGCCAGCCCAAGCAGGGCCTCGGCGGTGGCGTCGAGGGCGACCCGTCCCGTCTCCCGGTCCCACCGGAGGATGCCCAGGCGGCCGGCGGCCAGGGCCAGGCGCTGCTCGTCGCGGGTGGCCCGCAACTCGTGCTGGAGCCGGCGCTCGGCCGAGATGTCCTCCGACTCGCCCACCAGGGCGACAACCCGGCCCTCGTCGTCGAGGACGGCGCGGTCGACGACCGCCACCCGAAGCGTGCGCCCGTCCTTGTGCCGAGCGAGGAACTCCCCGGACCACTCCTCGCCCAGTCGGGCACGGGCCAGCATGCGGTCGGCCTGGCCGCCCAGGCTGCCGGGGACCAGCACGTCGACCAGCGAGCGACCGAGCACCTCCTCGGCCGTCCACCCGTACAGCAGCTCCGCACCGCGGTTCCAGTAGAGGATGGTGCCGTCGGTGTCGGTGGCGACCACGGCCCGGCCCACGGCGTCCAGTACGGCCGCGGGCGTGACGGCGATCAGCCGGTCACTCAAATGAGAGGCCTTGCTCGGCGCGTTCCCCAGCCAGCCTCGGACACGGCGACCAGTGTAAGACGCGGGTCGTCACCAGGATCCGCCGCCTC
>JBOGIE010000569.1:0-1026 GCA_050742435.1 Acidimicrobiales bacterium
AAGATGGCCGGCGGCTGGAGGCCGGCGATGCGGTCCTCGCCGTGCACGGTGGGCGAGGCGACGAGGTGGAGGACCGGGCGCAGCACGTCGTCGACGATCACCGCCCGGGCGATCCGGGCCCCGTGGGTCCGGGCCCAGTCGGTGTCGTAGTCGACCCCGGTCCGGCGTACCGCCGGTGGCCGGGGGATCGACGACGGCCAGTTCGCCTTCCCGAGCGGGAACGGAGCGCGGACGCGCACCGGCACCCTCATGTCACGTCCGCGAGGAAGATCGGCGGGTTGTGGATGTGGGTGATGGACGGGTCGCGCCCGACCACGTCCTCCGCCATCTCCAGGGCGTCGCGCAGGGTCGACGCCGGCTTGAACCCCATGCGGCGCACGGCCCGCGGCTCGCCCCCCACGATGATCACCTGCCCGACGTGCTGCAGGGCGTGAGCGCCCCAGTACCACATGTAGAAGGCGTGGACCCCGTGGTAGGCGTAGCTGTTGCGGTACAGGTGGATGTACCAGGGGTCGGTGGCGAAGTCCTCCTCGAACTTCTTCTCGATCTCGAGCGGGTCGGTGGTCTCGGCCAGGACCTGCTCGAAGAAGTCGATGTAGCTGGGGTGGTGGACGGGGTGGAACTCCCAGCGGGTCGGGTGGCTCATGATGACCACGCCGCCCTTCCGGACCAGCGGCCTGCCCCGGTACAGGTTGAAGAAGTACCCGAGCCCCAGGCACATGACCAGCAAGGGGTTGAGGATGGAGTTGACGTTGTAGGGGCCGAGGTAGGGCAGGCCCATGGTCAGCACGTCGGCCTGGCCCTCGACCGGCACGAGGTGCTGGCGGTGCAGGTTCTCCAGTGTGAGCCGGTGGACGGCCTCCACCTCGCCGGCCTGCACGCTGGTCATCTTCTGGGGCGACTTCATGCCGTGGAAGATGCTGCGGGCCACCTTGGACGGGGCCAGCTCGAGGCTCTTGGCCGTGGCCAGGTACGACGCCCGGTCCCGGGCCGACCACTCCCACTCCCGCTTCTGCAGGAAGGCGA
>JBOGIE010000570.1:0-1026 GCA_050742435.1 Acidimicrobiales bacterium
CCCACCCATGAGCGCCCCCGAGATCAGCATCGACAAGCTGGCTGCCGCCCGCGCCGACGGCCCCGTGCCCCTGGTCGACGTCCGCCAGCCCGAGGAGTACGAGGCGGCCCACGTCCCCGGGGCCAAGCTGATCCCGCTGGCCGACGTGGTGGCCAGGATCGGGGAGATCCCGACCGAGGGGCCGGTGTACGTCATCTGCCAGTCCGGGCCCCGGAGCCAGCGGGCCGCCGACTTCTACCGCAACCGCGGCATCGAGGCCTACAACGTGGCCGGCGGCACCAAGGCGTGGATCGAGGCCGGCCACGAGGCCGCCCACGGGCCCTTCCCGGGGTGAGAAGTCGTTTGCCTCCAAACCCGGACGGGTAATCGCCAGGGCAACCGTTCCACATCACGGAGGCCCCCTCGATGCGCCGAATCCCCGTCGTCCTCGCCGTCACCGCGCTGAGCCTCTTCCTCGGCTTCGGTGCCGCGGCCACTGCCCAGACCACCCCCACGCTCCCCGGCGTGCCCGCCGGCCAGGGTGGTCCCGACAACAACGTCAACGCCACCCAGCAGGGCGGCACCGCCCCGGGCGGGCGGGACAACCCGGCGGCCGACGCCGGCCCGGCCACCGCCACCGAGGACGACAGCTCGATCGCCCCCTGGCTGATCGGCGCCGCCGTGCTCCTCCTGCTCATCGCCGGGGCCGCCTTCCTGGTCCGCCGGACTCTGAGGTCCGCCGACCGCGACCGGCGGGAGCCTTCCTACTCGGCCTAGCCCCCGAGGTTCAGCGCCACCACGACCGGCGCGCCGTCCACGACCGGCGCGCCGGCCAGGCGCGGCGTGGCTGCGGCCACCGGGTGCGGGTGCGGGCCGGCCATGCTGAGCGCCGGGCCAGGGCCGGGACGTAGCGCCCGTCCCTCCAGGCCAGCCCCACCAGCAGCACCCCCAAGCCGACCAGGGTCACGGCCAGGCGGGCCGGCCCGGTCACCTCGGCTCCGGTCCGGGACAGGATCGCCCCCGCCGTGGCCTGTTGTGCCACCCGCA
>JBOGIE010000571.1:0-1021 GCA_050742435.1 Acidimicrobiales bacterium
ACACCGGCCGCGTCCGGCTCCCGGCCCAGCGACTCGGTACAGGCCGCGGCCAGAGTGGCCGGCTCCACCTCGTCGTCGTAGGCGGCGAACGCCTCCAGCCCCTCCCAGAGCCGGTCGAGGGGCACGGGGGGTGACTCGCCCGTGGCCAGGGCGGCGGTGACCACGTCGAAGACCTCCTCGGTCGCCAGGCCGGGAGGGCGGACGTAGCCGGCCACCGGGTGCAGTCGCCATTCCAGGGTCACGCCTCCGGGGCCGTCCTCGCGCAGCCACACCTGTGAGCCGTTCACGTAGGTGTCGACCGGCTCGCCGAAGCGTTCGTCGAGGGCGAGGAGGAGCTCGGGCGACGCCTTCCAGACGCACGTGGGGACCAGCCGCGGCACGGGCTCACCCTATGGCTGCCACCATGGCCCGGTGACCATCCGCCGAACGGTGCCGCTGGCCCTCGCCTTGGTGCTGGCCGCGTGCACCGAGGGCGACTCCGTCCCGTCCGCCGGACCGTCCACGTCGCTGGGCACGGCCGCGCCCACGACGTCGTCCACACTGCCCGTCGCCACCGCCCCGGCCTGCCCCGCCATCCCGGCCCGTTCCGCGCCCGACCCGGCCCGGCCCAGGTACACGATCGAGGCCGACGTGGACCCGGTCGCCGGCACCGTGGACGGGCGACTGCGGGTGGTCTTCACCCCCGACCTCGACACCGACCGGCTAGTCTTCCGCCTCTGGCCCAACGGGCCGCGGCCCGCTCCGTCAGGGGCGTCGTTGGAAGCCGGGCCGGTCACCATCGCCGGCCGGACAGCGACCGCCGAGCTCGACGACCCCACCACGCTCGTGGTGCGCGGGGGGTCGACGTTCCGCGCCGGGCAGGCGGTCGACGTGAGCACGCCGTGGCGTCTGGTCATCCCCGGGGCGGCCAACGACCGCATCTCCCGCAACGGCGACTCCATGCGCCTCGGCTCGTTCTTCCCGATCCTCTCGTGGGAGCCGGGCCTGGGCTGGGCCACCGAGGCTGCGGTCGGTGGCTTCG
>JBOGIE010000572.1:0-1017 GCA_050742435.1 Acidimicrobiales bacterium
GCCGGCGCCGCATCCGGGCCCTTGACTACGAGCAGGCGCTCGACCGCCTGGTACGACCGTTGCGGGAGCGTGGGGCCCCGCACGGGCGGGATTCGGTGGGCGCCGACCTCAGACGGATCGAGGAGTATGTCAAGGGCGGCATCGACCGGTCCCGCACCCGCGGCCTGGCCATCTTCGCCTGCTCGGCCCACGACTTCTGGGAGGTGGTCGAGCTGGCCGTGCCCGTGCGGGACAAGGTCGTCGTCAACCACACGCCCTACGTCCGCGAGCTGGAGGCCGTCGTCGCCCAGCACGAGCGGTTCGCCGTCCTGGTGGCCGACCGCCAGCGGGCCCGGCTCTTCCTCTTCCACCAGGGCGAGCTGCTGGAGAAGCAGGAGCAGTTCGACATGCTGCCCCGCCACGACGACGACGGCGGGCAGCTGGGGAAGGACCAGGTCGCCGGCCATGCCGCCGTGGCCGCCCAACGCCACCTCCGGCGGGCGGCCGCGGCTGCCTTCGGCCTCCACCAGGAGCAGGGCTTCGACCACCTGATCCTGGGCGGCCCCGACGAGATCACCGCCGAGCTGGAGCGGGAGCTCCACGCCTACCTGCGGGAACGCATCTCCGCCCGCCTGCACCTCGACGTCCACGCCACCGACGACGACATCCGACAGGCGGCCGAGGCGGTGGAGGCCGAGGTCGAGCGGGCCCGCGAGGCGGCCGTGGTCGACCGGCTGCGCCAGGCGGTGGGCGCCGGTACCGGTGGTGTCGCCGGGCTCGACCCGGTGCTCGACGCCCTGGTGGCCCGTCGCGTCGACACGCTGCTGGTCTCGGAGGCCTTCGAAGCCCCGGGTTGGCGGTGCCGGAGGTGCGGCTGGGTGGGCACCCGCGGGCGGCGCTGCCCGCTGTGTGCCACCGACATGGAAAAGGCGACCGACGTGGTGGAGGAGGCGGTCGAGGAGGCGCTGGCCCAGGCGTGCCGGGTCGTCGTCTGCCGGGGGAACGCCGACCTCGACGTGCTGGGCCGCATCGGCGCCC
>JBOGIE010000573.1:0-1007 GCA_050742435.1 Acidimicrobiales bacterium
AGCCGGTGGCTCACGTAGGAGGCCAGACGGGCGGCCGGATCGTCGATGAGGTGGCCGTGGCCCGGTGCGATCGACCGCAGCCGCAGGCGGCGGCTGCTCAGGCGCTCGAGGGAGGCCAGGTAGGCGGCCATGTCGCCCTCGGGCGGGACGATGGCCACGGTGGACCCGTCGATCACCGTGTCGCCGGAAAAGAGCATCCGCTCCTCCTCCAGCAGGTAGCAGAGGTGGTCGGGGCTGTGGCCGGGCGTGTGCAGGGCCAGCAGGCGGAACTCGGTGGACTCCAGCTCGAACCCGTCGTCGACGGCACCGAAGGCCAGGATCTCGGCGCCCGTCCTGGCCGCCAGGGCGGGCGCGGCACCCGCGTGGTCCTCGTGGGAGTGGGTGACGGCGACCCACCGGATCCGGTCTCCGCCGCAGCCCACGACGGCGTCGACGTGGCCGGCGTCGTCCGGGCCCGGGTCGACGACCACGATCTCGTCCACACCGACCAGGTAGGTGTTGGATCCGGGGCCGGTCATCGGGCTGGCGTTGGGCGCCACGATCCGGCGCACCAGGGGGCTGATGGCCGAGGCCACCCCCGGCTGCAGGTCAGCCATGTCGCCCGCTCCAGGGGTCGCTCGGGCCTCGGACCTGCCCCCGGTGGATGGTGATGATCCCGGCCCGTCGGGCGGCCCGGCGGGTCACCGCCGTCCGCACCACGGCCCGGACCGGCGGCAGTAGCAGGGCGATGGCCAGCACGTCGCTGAGGAAGCCGGGCGTCATGAGGAGGGCCCCGGCGAAGAGGATCATCACCCCGTCGGCGATCTCCCGCCCGGGCACCAGGCCCGACTCCACCTGGTGCTGGAAGCGGCGCCAGACGCCCATGCCCTCCCGCTTCACCAGCCAGCCGCCCACCGCGCTGATGAGGATCAGCAGGCCGATGGTGTTCAGGGCCCCGATGGACTGGCCCACCTGGATGATGACGAACAACTCGGCCAGCGGAACGAGTAAGAAGAGAAGGACGAGTG
>JBOGIE010000574.1:0-1001 GCA_050742435.1 Acidimicrobiales bacterium
GACTTCCACCTCACCCACGACGAGCTGGCCTCCCGGGTGGGCAAGAGCCGGGCCGCCATCTCGAACACCCTGCGCCTGTTCCAGCTGCCGCCCACCGTGCAGCGCATGGTGGCCGACGGCCGCCTGACCGCCGGCCACGCCCGGGCCCTGCTGACCACCCCCGACCGGGCCTACCAGGAGGCCTTGGCCCAGCGCATCGCCACCGACGGGATGTCGGTGCGGGCGGTGGAGGAGGCGGCCCGCCACCACAACGCCGACCAGGCCGCGGCCGCCGTCCCCGGCGCCGGCCGGCCCTCGCCGGCCACCGCGGCCGGGCGACGCCTGCGCCCTCCCGGCATCCTGGAGCTGGAGGAGCTCCTTTCCACCCACCTCGACACCCGGGTGGCCATCACCATGGGCGCCTCCAAGGGGTCCAAGGGCAAGGTCACCATCGAGTTCGCCACCCTGGAGGACCTGGAGCGCATCTACCGGGCCATGACGCCCAGCCGGGTGGTGCCCGACTAGCCGGGCGGTGCGCCCTCCCGGCGCACCATGCGCACGACCAGCAGGGAGGCCAGGCCGGTGGTGACGGGCACGGCGGCGACCAGGCCCAGGCTGCCGACCAGCGTCTGGACCAGCTCGGAAGCCACCACCTCCCCGGTGACCACGTCGCCCAGGCGACGGTCGGCCACGGTGAAGACCACGAACAGGGGCAGGGCGGCCCCGGCGTAGGCCAGGACCAGGGTGTCGACGGTGGAGGCGATGTGGTCCCGGCCGATGCGCATGGCCGACCGGTACACCCGCCTCGCCCCGGCCGAGGGGTCGGCCAGGTAGATCTCCCACACCGCCGAGGCCTGGGTGATGGTGACGTCGTTGAGCACGCCCAGGGCCCCGATGACGATGCCGCCCAGGAGCAGGCCCCGCAGGTTGACCTGGCCCCCCAGCAACCCGCGCAGGTAGGTGCCCTCCTCCGACGACAGCCCGGTCAGCCGGGTGGCCTCGACGAAGATCACGGCCAGCAC